>JAEURL010000714.1 GCA_016789165.1 Anaerolineales bacterium
GGCCGCCGCGCTCGGCGCGCAGGCCGCCAGGCTGGGCGCCAAACACAGCAGGCCGACGAGCAGTTGGAGAGCGGCGGAAGTTGAACGCGGCAAGGTTGTCAATCGGGGGCGCGTCATCAGGCCAGATTATAGCGCCGTTTCAGGCTGGGCTAATCGCGGGTAGAATCGGGAAGCCATGTCCAAGATCAGCGTCCACCAACTCGATTTCTTCTACGGCGCCAAGCAGGTGTTGCGGCAGGTCTCAATGGAGATCGCCGAGCGCGAGATCACGGCCCTGATCGGGCCCTCGGGCTGCGGCAAGAGCACGTTCCTGCGCTGCCTCAACCGCATGAACGACACCATCCCGGGCGCGCGCGCGGAGGGCCGGCTGCTGCTGGACGGCCAGGACCTGTACGCGGCCGGCCTGGATCTGGCGCGCCTGCGCCAGCGGGTGGGGATGGTCTTCCAGAAGCCCAATCCCTTCCCGCAATCCGTGTACGACAACGTGGCTTTTGGGCCGCGGGTGCTGGGGCTGCGGCGCAACCTGACCGAACTGGTGGAAGAGTCGCTGCGCGCGGCCGCGCTGTGGGAGGACGTCCAGGGCGACCTGCACCAGCCGGCGCTGGGGCTCTCGCTGGGCCAGCAGCAGCGGCTGTGCATCGCCCGGGTGCTGGCCGTGGAGCCGGAAGTGATCCTGATGGACGAGCCGTGCTCGGCGCTGGACCCGGTGGCGACGCTGCGCATCGAGGACCTGATGCGGATCCTGCGCGAGCGCTACACGATCGTGATCGTCACCCACAACATGCAGCAGGCGGCGCGCGTCTCGGATAAGACCGGCCTGTTCTGGCTGGGGGAACTGGTGGAATTTGACCAGACCGAGGCGATCTTCACCCGCCCCAAGCAGGAAGTCACCGAGAACTACGTCTCCGGCCGCTTCGGCTAGCCGGGCGCCGGCTCGGCCGGCGCGTGTTTGGCCAGGAAGCCCAGGATCACGCTGGTCAGCTCGGCCGGCCGCTCCAGCATGACGGCGTGCCCGGCGTTCGGGATGACGTGCAGCTCGGAGCCCGCGATGGCCTGGTGGATCTGCTCGCTGTAGCGGCGCGGCTTGAGCGTATCCAGCTCGGCCGCCACCACGCAGGTGGGGGCCGTGATCCGCGCCAGCTCCCCGCGCACGTCAAAGGCCTGGAAGCTCTCCATCAGCCGCCGCCCGGCGGCCAGGTCGAAGGCCGCGTAGCGCTGCTCGCCGGCCGGCGCCAGGGCCGGGTTGGCGGCCAGGTAAGGCTCCGAGTAGAGGTCGGCGTAAATGGCGCGGAAGAAGCGCGCGCCGTCGCCGGCCAGCGCGGCCAGCCGCCAGCGCTCGACGGTGGCGGCCAGGTGCGGGCCGCTGCCGGCCACGGCCGTGATGACGGTGAGCGTCCGGCAGAGCTCCGGATAGCGCAGCCCCATCACCAGGTTCAGTTCCCCCCCGTACGACGTGCCCACCAGATGCGCGCGCTCCAGGCCCACGGCCCGCATCAGCGCGGCCAGGTCGGCGGCGTGCAGGTCCAGCGTGTACGGCGCGTCCGGGTGGCTGCTCTGGCCCTGCCCGCGCATGTCGTAGGCCAGGACGCGGTAGCGCCGGGCCAGGGCCGGCAGCACCAACGCCCAGCCGGCGGTGCTGGCGAAGATGCCGTTGTTGAGGACCAGCGCCTCGGCCGCGGCCGGCCCGTGCCATTCGTAATACAAGGTGACGCCGTTGACCGCCAGGTAAGCCATCGCCCCCGCGCCTCCCGCGCCTATCTCCCCCAGGCCGGCCTCAGGGCCGGCGCGCCCGCCGCTTGCGCCACTCGTTCTGCACGGTGCCCACGATGCCGTAAGGGAAGACGATCACGATCAGAATAAAGATCACGCCCAGGATCAGGGCCCAGCGTTCGCCCACGTTGATGGACACGCCGGCCACCGTCACCACGGTGTCGCGCAGGAAGTCCTCCAGCAGGTGCAGGCCGAAGGCGCCCAGCACGGGCCCGACGAAGGTGGCTTGCCCGCCCACCAGGGTCATGATCAGCGGCGTCATGGTGAAATCCAGCCCCAGCACTTCCGGGCTGGCGCCCTTGAGGGACAGCCCGCGCAGCACGCCGGCGCCGCCGGCCAGCACCCCCGCGATCACAATCGCGATCAGCTTGAAATAGAAGGTGTTGTAGCCCAGCATCTGGGCGCGGTTTTCGTTGTCGCGCACGGCCACCAGCACGCGGCCGGTGGGCGAGCGCATCAACTGCCGGACGACCAGGAAGGCCAGCACCATGGCCGCCAGGCCCAGGTAATAGAAGAACAGCCGGTTCTTGGTCATGTTCAAGAAATCCGGCACGGCGAAGGTGAAGCCGTCCTCGGCGCCGGTCACATTGACCAGCAGGCGGTTGCCGGCCAGCAGAAAGAAGACCTGGGCGAAGGCCAGCGTGAACAGGGCGAAGTACAGGCCGCGGATGCGCAGGCCCACAAAGCCCTTAATCAGGGCGATAGCGACGCTGATAGCCAACGCGCCCAGCACCGCGCCCCACCACGGCCAGCCCAGGTGCTCCATCAGCAGGCCCACGCTGTAGGCGCCCAGCCCGAAAAACGCGGCGTGCCCGAAGGAGACCACCCCCACAAAGCCGAACATCAGGTTGTAGGAGATGGCCAGGATGGCCATGATGAAGACGTCGACGAAGATGGCCTGCCAGAAGAAGGCCTGGCCGCGCGTGCAGGCCGAGGAATTGGTGACGGCCGCGATCAGGAACGGCAGGGCGGCCAGCGCCGCCAGGCCGGTCAGGTATCCGCCGCGCGCGCCGGCCACGGCCTCGGCCCAGGCGCCCAGCCGCCGGCCGGCCAGGCTCGCGGCCGCCAGCCCGGCCAGCAGGCCGGCCTGCAGCCAGACGAGCGGGGTGGGGCCTTTGGCGCAATAGGCCGCGGCGGCGGCGCTGGCCCAGCCGGCCAGGCCCGCGGCGTCTTGGGCCGGCGTCCCGGTCAGCGCCGCGAACCCGTACGGGATCAGCAGCGCGGCGGCCAGCAGGCCCAGCCAGATCAGGCCGGCGGAGCGGGAGGCTTTGGTCATGGTCTACTCCCTCCCGAACAGCCCGGTGGGCCGGACCAGCAGCACGGCCACCATGAAGAGCAGGATCGAGACGCTGGCCAGGATGGGGGTGTTGAAGTACTGCAGCGATATCTGCTCGGCGGTGGCGCGCGTCAGCCCCACCAGCAGGCTGGCCACGGCCGTCCCTTCGTAGCTGCTCATGCCGCCGATGACGATGACGATGATGGCCACCAGCAGGAAGTCCGTGCCCATGCCGGGGTAGGCGCCCAGGAAGGGCGCGGCCGTCATGCCGCCCAGCGCCGCCACGGCCGTGCCCAGGGCGAAGACCAGGGTGAAGATGCGGCGCACGTTGATGCCCAGCGCCTGGACCATCTCGCTGTCCTGGACGCCGGCGCGGATGATGATGCCCAGCCGGGTGCGCTGCAGCAGCAGCGAGATGCCCAGCATCAGGGCCGCGCCGACGACGATGATGAACACCCGGTAGGTCTCGAACTGGCCGCCCAGGACCGTGAAGGTGGTGGCCAGCGCCGGCGGCTCCTCGATCGGCACCAGGCCGGCCGGCCCGTAGATGGCGCGCACCATTTCGTTCAGGGCCGTGCTCAGGCCGAGCGTCATGACAATCTGGTAGACCGGCCGGGCGTAGAGCGGGCGCAGCAGGCCGACCTCCATCAGGGCGCCGGCCAGGCCGCCGGTGACGGCCGCGCCGAGCAGCGCCGCCAGAAAGCGCGCCTCAATGGGGGTGCCGGCCGGCAGCGCTCCGTAGATGGCGAAGCCGGCGTAGGCGCCCAGCATGAAGAAGGCGCCCTGGGCCAGGTTGAGCACGTCCAGCAGGCCGAAGACGATCGACATGCCGGCCGCGATCAGGAAGAAGAGCATCCCCTGGTACAGCCCGGAGAGCATGACCACGGCCACGGTGCTGGGCTTGAAGACGGCCAGGTTGACGACCAGCAGGCCCAGGACGAACAGGCCGGACACGATCAGCGACTGGCGGAAGACGTTGACGCGCAGGGTCGGACGCATGGCACTCCCAGGGGCCGGTCAGGCCGCGCTCAGGTATTTCTGGATCAGGGCCGGGCTGGCCAGCAGGTCCGGCATGGTCCCGCTGTGCACCGAGCGGCCGTCTTCGATGATCACGTAGCGGTCGGCCAGCTGGCTGGCCACCCGGAAGTTCTGCTCCACCAGCAGCACGGCCGCCTGGGCGGTCAGCCGGCGGATGGCCGCCATCATGCCCTCGATGATCACAGGCGCCAGCCCTTCGCTCGGCTCGTCGATCAGCAGCAGGCTGTTGTCGGGCACCAGCGCCCGGGCGATGGCCAGCATCTGCTGCTGGCCGCCGGAGAGCTGGCCGCCCGGCCACTGGTAGAGCTTCTCCAGGTCCGGGAAGATCTCGAAGATGAATTGGCGCTTGCGGTCCAGGTCACCCGGCCGGCGCTCGGCGATCTTCAGGTTCTCCTCCACCGTCAGCTGGCGGAAGATGGCGCGGTAATCGGGCACGTAGCCCAGGCCGAGCTGGGCGATGTCGTACGGCTTGCGCCCGTTCAGGGCCTGCCCGCGGTATTGGATCTGGCCGCGGGCCGGCGGGTTGAGGCCCATGATGCTGCGCAGGGTGGTGGTCTTGCCGGCGCCGTTGCGCCCGAGCAGAGCCGTGATGCTGTGGTCCGGCACCTCCACCGTCACCCCTTCCAGGATGTGGAATTGGCCGATGAAGGTGTGGATATCCTGGACGGTGAGGACCGCGCTCATGCCTGGCCGCCTTGGCTGCCGCCCGCCATCGTCGCGAAATCGCCGTACAGCTCACCCAGGTAGGCCTTCTGCACCGTCGCGTCGGCCGCGATCTCGGCCGGCGTGCCCTCCGCCAGCAATTGCCCCAGGTGCATCACGCTGATGCGGTCGGAGAGCGACATGACGATGTTCATGTTGTGCTCCACCAGGACCACGGTCTTGTGCCCGCCCCGGCGAATGCGGTCCACCAGCGCCATGAACTCCGGCACCAGCTCGCCGGCCAGGCCGGAGGTCGGCTCGTCGAGCAGGAGCACCTCCGGGTCCTGGGCCAGCAGGATGGCCAGCTCCAGCCGGCGCTTGTCGCCGTGCGGCAGGCTGAGGGCCGGCAGGCCGGCTTTGGCCGCCAGCTCGGTGGCCTCCAGGGCGGCGGCCGCCCGGTCGGCGTAGCGCCGGAGCGCTTCGGCCGGCGTGAACAGCCGGAAGTTGTCCGGGCCGAGCGCCTGGGCGGCCAGGCGCACATTCTCGAATACGCTCAGGGTGGGGAAGATGTTGGTGATCTGGTAGGAGCGCCCCAGGCCGAGATGGGCGATGCGGTGCGCGGGCAGGGGCGTGATGTCCTGGCCGCGCAGGAAGACCTGGCCGCGCGAGGGCTTGAGCGCGCCGCTTAGCAGGTTGAACAGCGTGGTCTTGCCGGCGCCGTTCGGGCCGATGATG
>JAEURL010000024.1 GCA_016789165.1 Anaerolineales bacterium
GTCGGCGGCCAGGTCTACGCTCCAGACCGGGGCCTCGGCGGCCGGCGCGCGGCCGGGCGCGGCAAAAGAGACCGGCTCGGCGGCGGAAGCCGCCCACAGGCCGAGCAAGTCCGCGCCGCCGGCCGGGGCCTCCAGACGCACCGCGAAGGCGGTCACAGGCCCTTCAGGGCGCCCAGCAGGGTGGCCGCCGTCTTGAGCATCTCGGCCCGGTTGGCCTGCGCCTGGTTCACCATGGCCAGGTGCGCCTGCCACAGATCGGCGTCCAGCTTGCCGCCGCGCTCGGGCATGCAGTTGACGGTGTCGCCGTCCAGGGCGACGCAGGTGTAGGCGCGCAGCTTGGCGTTGGAGAAGGTCTTCGCGCCGGTGTCATACCCCACGCCGGCCAAGTTGTCGCTGACGTAGGTGCGGACCTCCAGGGTGGTCACGTCGTCCAGGGTCGATTTGAGCGTGGCCTTCAGTTGCTGGATCAGGTTCTCGACGCCGCTCTGCAGCCCCTGCAGCGTGCTGCGCAGGTCGTAGTTGGTCTCGTCCGCGGCCGCGAAAGAGGCGGAGGCGGCCGGCGCGCCCTCGGCTTGAGCGCGCGTGACGGCGGCGGCGGCGGCGGGTGCCGCCGCGCCGGGGCTCGCGATCGTGGCCGCCAGCTCCGGCCGGCCGGCCGCCGCGCCCTCGGCCGCCAGCGGCAGCTTGACGGCCGGATCGCCCACGATCATGTAGCCGCGGGCGTCGTTGTTGGCCGTCCACTGGGTGGCCAGCTTGCTGTCCTCCACCGGCGTGTCGAACTTGATGTCTTCCAGCATCACGCTCAGGTCGCTGCTGATCTCGGCGTAGCGCTCGTTGAAGGTCTCAAAGACGTGGCCCAGGCGCTTGCCCTCCATCAGCCCGGTCAGGGCGCTCTCGAAGACGCCCAACTGAGCGCCGGCGCGGCCCCACATGAAGGAGGTGCCCCAGGCCCGCTCCACGTGGCCGATGACGGCCAGCGCCCCCCGGCTGAGCAGGCGCAGCGGCAGCTGGGCCAGGAACGGGCGCGGCGCGATCTGGGCGCGCTTGCCGGTCTTGTGGGCGAAATCGTCCACCTTGGGGGTGCCGGCGCCATAGCAGGCGAAGAAGAAGGCCAGCAGGCCGAGCAGGTTGGCGTTGGAGGCCACGTCGTCGGCCGAGAAGTACAGGTCCTCGCCGATGCGGCCCTTCTGGCCGGCCCAGTCCTGGCAGAGCAGCGCGCCCTGGTGCTTGAGCTGGCGGTCGTCGCCCAGGTCAAAGCCCATGCCGTGGCTGGCCGTGAAGAGCAGGGAGGGCGTGGCCGGCCCGCCGCCCAACAGCTCGGCCAGGCGTGCCTTGCGGGCGGCCTCCGGCGCCGTGGTCTCCACCGTCCAGCCGGCGGCCTGGGCCTGCAGCAGCTCGGCCAGCGGCGTCACCAGTTCCTTGGCGCTCAGCTCGGTGGCGCGGTCGCCCTTGTTGGCGACGCCGAAGAAGCTGGCCCGGCGCGGCAGGAACTGGCCGGCCTCGGCCTGGGCCACCGCGCGGGCATAGGCGGCGTAATCGTCCAACCGGTCAAAGTGGATGCGGCCGACCGCGTACTGCACGTCCAGCTGGGATTGGAAGCGGAACGGGATCTTCTCAGGGTCGCCCACCAACAGCAAGTAATAGGGCACCTTCTCGGGCTCGGCCGGGCCGGGGCCCATGCCGTGGCGCACCAGGAAATCGTTCTTGCTCTCGTTGGGCCGCAGGCTGGCCGGGCCCACGAACTCCTTGTAGAGCGGGCCGGCCTGCCCCCGGCGCAGATCCAGCAGGGGCTGCAGGGCCTCTTTAACCGCCGGGACCTTGTCGTTGTCGTCGAAGGCGAAGATCACGCCCCAGCCGCACTGGGCCAGGTCGTTCGCGTCCACGCCATCCTTGACGCCCCAGTGGCCGCCGGCCTTGGAGGCCTCGGACTTGTCCTGCAATTCGCGGATCTCATCCGGGTCCAGCTGCTCGCCGCGCGCCAGCTTGGCGAGCTGTTCCACCGTCAGCGGCGGGGTCTCGTATTCGCCGGTGGAGCCGTTGATGCCGTTGAAATAATTGAGGTTGTCCAGATCGCTCATGGGGGTCTCCACAGATTAGGGCTCGGCGGGCTGAAGCAGAACGGCATCGATCAGAGCGGCCAGGTCACGGCCGGCCGGCGGCGCGTGGAGGGCCAGCCAGGCCAGAAATTCCGTGTTGCCTTTCGGGCCGAGCAGCGGCGAGCGCAGCAGGCCGCGCACCTGGAAGCCGGCCTCGGCCGCGAAGTCCAGCACCTCGGCCAGGACGCGCCGATGGACGCGCGGATCACGGATGACGCCGGCGCCGCGGTCCACGGCCGCGCGGCCGGCCTCGAACTGGGGCTTGATGAGGGCCACGACCTCGCCCCCCGCCCCGCCTCCGGCGGCAGGGGCGGCGGGTGAGGCCCAGTTTTTGACCACGGGCAGCAGCAGCTTCAGCGAGATAAAGGACGCGTCGATGGACACGAAGCTCACCGGCTCCGGCAGGCGTTCCAGGTAGCGGGCGTTGGTCTCTTCCAGGACCGTCACGCGCGGGTCGATGCGCAGGCGGTAATCCAGGATGCCGCGGCCCACGTCGATGGCGTAGACGCGCGCGGCGCCGCGCTGGAGCAGGCAATCCGTGAAGCCGCCGGTGGAGGCGCCCACGTCCGCGCAGACCCGGCCGGCCGCGTCGATCTGGAAGTGCGCCAGGGCCGCCTCCAGCTTTTCGCCGCCGCGGCTGACGAAGCGCGGCCGGGCTTTGAGCGTGATCTGCGCGGCCTCGTCCACGCCGGCGGCCGGCCGGTCCACCAATTGGCCGTCCACCAGCACCTCGCCGGCCATGATCAGCCGGCGGGCTTGCTCGCGGCTCTCGGTCAGGCCGAGGGCATGCATGCGCTGATCGAGGCGGGTTTTGGGCATGCTGGCCTCAGGTCAGCGCCCGCCGACAGCGTGGCAGAACACGCCTGCGCGCTGCCAGAGCACCTCGTTTGCGGCCCGATCCCGATCAGATGACCACGTCAAGGGGCTTTGGCCTTCTGCGCGATCAACTGGACCGCCGTGGCGATCCCGGCCGCCGGGTTGCTCAAAGTTGCCGCCACCACCTTGAGAATATCATCCGACATGCCCGCGATCTTCTTCAGCGCCTTATCAACCTTGGTCGCGTCGGCCGTCTCGCCCTTCTTGACTTCCTCTTCGATGCGGCTGACATTGGTCTTCAGGTCTTGCTTGTCCTCGTCGGCCACATCGGGCAGACCATCCACCTGGCGCTTAATGGCCGCGAATTGCCGAAGGAGCTCGACCAACTGGCCGGCCTCCAGACCAGAGGAGGCGTTGTTGATGGTGGTGGTGATCTTGTCGC
>JAEURL010000109.1 GCA_016789165.1 Anaerolineales bacterium
GACATGGGGCCTCCTGAGGGAGTGGCTGCTTCAGATTAGCACCACCCTAATCGTCGTGTCAAGCTTTACTCAACGAATTCGAGTTTTACTCAATCCCGCCGGCCGGCGCGGCGGCACCGGCGGCGGCCGGGCGATCCGGGCTCACCTGGGAGGGACGCGTTCCGGTGGCCGGCCGGATTCTACACCCGATGCCCGGGCCGGCCGCCCAATGTCGAAGGCGCGCCGGGGACGACCCTTGATACAATACCCGGACCAACGGCCGAACGGCGCCGGCTGCCCAGCCTCCGCCAGCGGCCGGCCCGCACACTTCTGACACACAGCCTATGCCCGCCAGCGACACCCTCCCGACGCCTTCCCGACGACTCGTCGTGGGCGTCTCCGGCGCCACCGGCGTCATCTACGCCCTCCGGCTGCTGCACATCCTGGGCGAACTCGGCTCGATCGAGACCCATCTGGTGGTCAGCTCGGCCGCGGCGCGGACGCTGGGCCTGGAGACCGACTACTCCCTGGCGCAGCTCCTGGCCCTGGCCCACACACATTACTCCTTCAACGACATCGGCGCCGCCATCGCCTCCGGGTCGTTCCAGACCATGGGCATGGTCGTCATCCCGTGCTCGGTGAAAACGCTCTCCGGCATCGCCCACAGCTACAGCGACAACCTGTTGCTGCGCGCCGCGGATGTGACCCTGAAAGAGCGCCGGCCGCTCGTCCTCTCCTTCCGCGAGACGCCGCTGCATGCCGGGCATCTGCGCCTGATGCTGGCCGCGACGGAACTGGGGGCGATCGTGGCGCCGCCGATGCCGGCGTTTTACGCGAAGCCGGCCTCCCTGCAGGACGTGATTGACCATCACGTCTTCCGGCTCCTGGACCTGCTGCGCATTGACTTTCCCGAGCACCGGCTGAAGCGCTGGCCCGATTGAGGCCGGCCGGCCCCGCCGTGCCGCGGCGGGCCGCAGGAGTTGCCATGTCTTTCACCCTCGACGCCGTCGATCGCGAGATCATCCGCCTCCTCCTGCAGGACGGCCGGCAGTCCAACGCCGAGCTGGCCCGCCAGATCGAAGGCGCCAACGAGCGCCTGGTCCGCTACCGCATCGGCCGGCTGCTCAAAGAGGGCGTCATCCAGATCAACGCCATCGTCAACCCGGCCGCCCTCGGCTACGGCCTCATCGCCGATGTCTGGGTGGAAGTGGAGGCGGGCCAGGCCGTCAAGGTGGCCAAGAAACTGGCCGAACTGGACCGGGCGCGCTTCGTCTCTTATTCGACCGGCGGCATGAAAAACGTCACCGTCCAGATCGTGGCGCGCAATCTGGAGGAGATGTACGCCTACGTGAGCGAAGTCATTGAGAACGTGCCCGGCGTCGAGCGCACCCAGATCATGCTCATCCCCAGCATCCTCAAAGACATCGACGACTGGCTACCGCCAGCCGATGCAGCGCGCCCCGGCAGCGACGGCCGGCCCTAGCCCGCCCCTTCGATCCCGGCCTCCCGCCCCGGCGGCGCCCGGCCATCCGCCGAACCGCCCGCCTGATTCCTACGACCGCCTCCGCCGTTCGGCAATCTGCTTGTCGGATTTCGACGCAAATCTACGAAATGATTGACATTGCGGCGCTCAGATTTATCATCAGGTCCTCAATCAGCACACGCACAACCTGAAGCCTGCTTTGAGTTAGAGGAGGAGCGCGATGGGCCTTGAATCTCGTCACCCGGAGGTGACGGCTTTCCTCCAAGCGTCACCCCGGAAGATGGTGATCGGCGGCGAGCTCTGCGCGGCCCGGTCCGGCCGGACCTACCCCACCCATGACCCCTCGGATGGGACGGTGCTGGCGGACGTGGCGCAGGGCGGCCCGGAAGATGTGGATCGCGCCGTGGCCGCGGCCCGGGCGGCGGCCGAGAAGTGGGCGGCCGTGTCGCCGGGCGAGCGCGAGCGGCTGATGCGCCGGCTGGGGGACGTAATCAAGGCGCACGGGGAGGAGCTGGCGCAGCTGGAAAGCCTGGACAACGGCAAACCGCTTAACCACACCCGCCCCATCGACGCCAACGTCTGCGCCGACCAGGTTTACTATCATTCCGCCTGGCCGCGCCGGATGACGGGCGAGACCCTGCCGGTCTCGCTCCCCAACCTGTTTGTCTACAGCCGGCGCGAGCCGGTGGGGGTGGTGGGCCTGATCATCCCCTGGAACTATCCGCTCATCCACGCCATGCAGAAGGCCGCGCCGGCCCTGGCCACCGGCAACACCGTCATCCTCAAGCCGGCCTCGGTGGCCTCCCTGGCCTGCCTGCGGCTGGGCGAGCTGGCGCTGGAGGCCGGCTTCCCGGCCGGCGTGTTCAACGTCATCACCGGCCCCGGCGGCGTGATCGGCGAGGCCCTGGCCGCCCACCCGCACATCGACAAGGTGCAGTTCACGGGCTCCACGGCCGTGGGCCAGCAGGTCATCCGCCTGTCCGCCGGCAACATCAAGCGCCTCACCCTGGAGCTCGGCAGCAAGGCCCCCAACTGCGTCTTCGCCGACGCCGAGCTGGAGCCGGCCGTGGCCGGCGCCTTCAAGGCCGCCTTTGGCAACTCCGGCCAGAGCTGCGTGGCCGGCTGCCGGCTGTACGTGGAGGCCCCGATCTACGACGCGGTCCTGGAGCGGCTGACCGAGCTAGCCCGCCGCGCTCGCGTGGGGCCGGCTATGGACCTGCAGACCGAGCTCGGCCCAATCGTGGACGCCAAGCAGTACGAGACCATCGCCGGCTACATCCAGGACGGCCTGGAAAGCGGCGCGCACCTGGTCTGCGGCGGCGAGCGCCTCGCCGCGCCGGCGGTGCCGGCCGGCGGCTACTACCTGCCGCCCACCATCTTCACCGGCGTGGCCGACGACGCCCGCCTCAGCCGCGAGGAGATCTTCGGGCCGGTGGTGAGCGTGTACCGCTTTGAGACCGAGGACGAGCTGGTGGCGCGCGCCAACGCCACCACCTACGGCCTGGCCGCCGGCCTGTGGACGCGCGACGTGGCCCGCGCCCACCGGGTGGCCGCCCGGCTCAAGGCCGGCGTGGTCTGGATCAACACCTACGACCTGTTCTCGCCCAACGCGCCCTTCGGCGGCTACAAGCAGAGCGGCTACGGCCGCGACAACAGCGAGGCGGTCATGGAAGCCGTCACCGAGCTCAAGAGCGTGTGGGTCTCCACCAAGTAGGTCCGCCGCCCCAGTAAAGGAGCCGCCCGATGGAAGCGCCGATCACCACCACCCCCCCGTACGCACTGACGCCCGAGGTCATCGAGGCCTACCGGGTCGACGACAAACAGCACGTGGGTCAAACCACGCCGTTCGTGAAATCCCTGGTCGTCACGCACGCCCAGGGGAGCTGCGTCTGGGACGCCGCCGGCCGGCGCTACCTGGATTTCATCGCCGGGCTGGCCGTCAACGCCGTGGGCCACGCCAACCGCGAGGTGCGGGACGCCATCATCGCCCAGACCGACGCCATGATGCACGTCACCGTGTTCGGCAAGGCGCTCATCCCGGTTCAGGTGGACCTGGCGCGCCGGCTGATCCGGCACACCCCGCCCGGCCTGGACAGCATCTTCTACACCAACAGCGGCACGGAGGCCATCGAAGGCGCGCTCAAGCTGGCGCGCAAGGTCACGCGCCGGCCCAAATTTGTCAGTTTCGAAGGCGCCTTCCACGGCCGCACGTTCGGCGCGCTCTCGGTCTCCTGGCGCGAGATCTACCGCGCGCCCTTCGAGCCGGTCCTGCCCGGCGTGACCTTCGTGCCCTTCAACGACCTCCAGGCCGCCGAGGCCGCCATCGACGAGCAGACCGCCGCCGCCATCATCGAACCGATCCAGGGCGAGGGCGGCGTGCATGTGCCAGCCGACGATTTCCTGCCCGGCCTGGCCGAGATCTGCCGGCGCAAAGGCGCCCTGCTGATCTTGGACGAGATCCAGACCGGCTTCGG
>JAEURL010000175.1 GCA_016789165.1 Anaerolineales bacterium
GGCTCGGGCGCAGCCTGGGCCGCGGCCAGCACGTCCTTGAAAGGCGTCTGGCCGGCCTCCCCCGCGCTGGGGGTTTGGCCCGACGGCCGCAGGTCCCCGCTGGGCGGGGCTGGGGCCGTCGGGAGGGCGATGGTCTCGAGCATATGCGTTACCTCCCGGTCGCAATGGATTTAAGCAGGAGCAATTTCCTGCTGACTAACTGGGAAAGGGCCTGGTAGCGGAGGCCGGTTTCGGCCATCTCGGTCAACTCCTGGTCCACGTCCACGTTGTTGCCGTCGGCGCGCTCGCTGCCGCCGGGCCGCTCGGTCACCCCCAGCAGGTTGACGGGTTCGCTGCTGTGGCCCAGCTGGTGGCCGGCCTGGGTGACCGACAGCGCCAGCTTGTTGGATGGCTCGCTCACGCGCTGCAGCGTCTCCTCAAAGGTGACGGCCTGGGCGTGATAGCCGGGCGTATCCACATTGGCTAGATTGCGGCCGATGAGATCCTGACGCAGTGCCAAGCCGTCCAGCGCCGCCTGAGCCGTGCGGAAACCAACGTCGGAAAAGAGCGATTCAGCCATGAGTTACGCGCTCCAGTTGTTCATCAGGCTCAGGACCCGCGGGACGTAGGCCTGCGTTTCGCTGTAGGGCGGGATGCCCCCGTACCTATCCACGGCGCCCGGCCCCGCGTTGTAGGCGGCCAGGGCGTA
Source organism: Anaerolineales bacterium (assembly GCA_016789165.1). Classification (GTDB taxonomy): domain Bacteria; phylum Chloroflexota; class Anaerolineae; order Anaerolineales; family UBA6663; genus SpSt-583. Next base: position 689 of record JAEURL010000175.1, read on the forward strand.
GGACACGTTGCCCTGATAGCGGTCCAGCAGCTGGCGGAGCAGGCGGACGCCGCCGTCGATGTTCTGGACGGGATCGAAGGCGTCGGCCACCCCCAGGCCGGCCGCCGTGCCCGGCATCAGCTGCATCAGGCCCTGGGCGCCGGCGCGCGAGACCGCGCTGGGGTTGAAATTGGACTCGGCCTGCACGACGGCCTTCACCAGGCCGGGGTCCACGCTGTAGCGGGCGGCGGCCTGCTGGATGAGGTCGTCGAAGCTGGCCTGGGTGCCCGTGCCGGCGTTCAGCGCGCCGGCGGTCGAGGCCGCGGAGCTGCCAGCGCCTGGCAGGCGATCGATCAGGCGCTCGATCACTTGCAGGAGCAGCACTTGCAGGGACAGGCCGTTGCTCTCAAACATGGCCGATCTCAGCGCGCCCCGGACTCAGCCTGCCGGTGGGCGCGCATAATGTAGATGTCATCGCGCTGATTGTTCTCATGCCGGGCGACCTCCGCGCGCCAGCGCTCCAGCCCTTTGTTCTTGAGCGTCACCAGGGCCTCTTCGTCCTGTTTGGCGGCCACCAGCTGGCCGCGGCCGGCCTCGATCTTCTGGGCCAACTCGGCCAGCAGCGCCTGCTGGCGCTCGATGCGCTGGTCGGCATACTTGACGTTGAAGCGGATCTGCGCCAGCTGGCCGAGGTCCAGCGGGCCGGCCTGGCGCTCGCGCAGGGCGCGGTACAGCTGTTCGCGCTCGGCCTGCAGCGCGGCCTCGGCCTCGGCGGCCAGGCGCTGCTCGTTCAGCAGCCGGCCCAGCTGGATCTCCAGGGCCTCCACGCGGCTGTGGCGGTAATCGAGCACACCTTGCAGCCCGAATTCAGGCGGCATGCGCGCCTCCGTTGGCCTCGGCGCCGATCGATATCAGGCGCTGGGTGGTGTCGTCGAAGGGCGAGAACTCCACGCCCTGCTGCAAGAAGCTCATCAGCGCCGGCAGCGCGGCCAGGGCGGCGTCGATCTCGGGGTCCGAGCCGGCCGCGTAGGCGCCGATGTTCACCAGGTCGCGCGCCTTCTCGTAGGTGGCCAGCAGGCGGCGGGCGCGGGCGGCGGCGGCGCGGTGCTCGGGCGCGGTGACGGCCGGCATCACGCGGCTGACGCTGTTGAGCACGTCGATGGCCGGGTAGTGATTGCGCGCGGCCAGCTCGCGGGTGAGCATGATGTGCCCATCCAGGATGCTGCGGGCGGCGTCGCAGATCGGCTCGTTGAAGTCGTCGCCCTCCACCAGCACGGTGTAAAAGCCCGTGATGCTGCCGTGCTCAGAAGTGCCGGCGCGTTCCAGCAGCTTGGGCAGCAGCGCAAACACGGACGGCGTGTAGCCCTTGCTGGCCGGCGGCTCGCCGATGGCCAGGCCGACCTCGCGCTGGGCCATGGCGAAGCGGGTGACCGAGTCCATCAGGAAGGTGACATCCAGGCCTTGATCGCGGAAGTGCTCGGCGATGGTCGTGGCCACCCAGGCCGCCTTCAGGCGCACCAGGGCCGGCTGGTCGGAGGTGGAAACCACCACCACGGAGCGCGCCAGGCCGATCTTGCCCAGGTCGCGGTCGATAAACTCCTGCACCTCGCGCCCGCGCTCGCCGATCAGGCCGATGACGCTGACGTCGGCGCGCGAGCTGCGGGCAATGGCGCCCATCAGCGTGCTCTTGCCGACGCCGCTGCCGGCGAAGATGCCTAGGCGCTGGCCCTTGCCGGGCGTCAGCAGACCGTCGATGGCGCGCACGCCCGTGACCAGCGGGTCGCTGATCGGCCGGCGGCGCAGCGGATGCGGAGCGGCGTTGTAAATGGCCGTCGTGGCGGAGGCCGCCAGCGGGCCGCGGCCGTCAATCGGCCGGCCCAGGCCGTCCAGAACGCGCCCGAGCAGCCCGCGCCCGACCGGCGCGCGAAAGACCGAGCGCAGCGGGTAGACCGGGCTGCCGGCCTGGATGCCGTGCATCTCGCCCAGCGGCATCAAGAGCGTGCGCTCGTCGCGGAAGCCCACTACTTCGGCCTGCAGGGCGGGGTGGCTGGCCGGACGGATCTCGCAGATCTCGCCGATCTGGCAATCCAGCCCGCGTGCCTCCACCGTCAGGCCCACCACCTGGGCCACGCGGCCGGAGAGGCGCACGGTCTTCAGGCCGGCCAGGGCGCGGCGGCGGCGGGTGAGATCGACGGCGGTGGGGAGGGGCATGGCTAATCGCTCGCCGCTTCGGCCGGCTCGGCTAAGGTTTCAATGGCCAGCTGCAGCTGGGTTTCCACGCGCGCGTCCACGGCGCCGTAATCGCCTTCCACCAGGCAGCCGCCGCGGCGGATGGCGGGGTCCGGCACCAGTTCCAGGTGCTGGCCCAGCTGCAGGCTCTGCTGCTCCGGCCAGTGCGAGCCGAGCACGGCGGCGTCGTCCGGGTGGACGTGCACGCGCAGATCGCCGAGCGGCCGGGCCTCGGCCAGCGCGTGGGCAAAGGCCGCCTTCAAGGCCGGCCCGTCCAGGGCCCAGCCCTCGCCGAACAGGGCGCGGGCGATGTCGACCACCAGGTCCAGGACCTGGCGCTCGCTGCCGGCGGCCAGTTGCTCGCGCCAGACCTGCACTTCGTCCAGCACCCCTTTGGCGGACAGCAGCAGGTGGGCGGCCTCGGCCTCGGCCGCCTGCAGGCCGGCGGCGCGGGCCTGGTGCGTGACCTCCTCGGCCTGGTCGCGCGCCGTCTGCAGCAGTTCGGCCGCCTGGGCGCGGGCTTTTTCCAGGATTTCCTGGCTCTGCGCGATGGCGGCCGTCAGCAGGCTCTGCTGGGCCGTGTTCAGGTCCAGCGCGGCGGGCGGCGGCGGAGCGGCTGGCGCCAGGGACGCGGCGGGCGTGGGCGGCAGCGCGGCGAGCGCCGGCGCCGCGGCCGACAGCGGCGCCGCAAAGAGGGCGGGCTGGACCCGCACCTGGCCGGCCTTGATCACGCTACGCGATAAACTCATTGCCGCCGCCTCCGCCGGCGATCACGATCTCTTCGGAGGCCTCCAGGCTGCGCACCACATCTACAATCTTGCGCTGCGCCCCGTAGACGTTCTTAGCCAGCTGCGGGCCGAGCAGTTCCAATTCTTCCTTCAGCATCTCGCGCCCGCGCTCGGACATGTTGCGCATGACCAGGTCTTTGATCTTTTCCGGCGCGCCCTTGAGGGCCAGGGTCAGATCGGTCTTGTTGACGTCGCGCAGCACGCGCTGCATGGCGCGATCGTTGAGCTTGATCAGGTCGTCGAACGTGAACATGTTGGCGCGCACTTCTTCGGCCAGCGGCGGATTGTTGGCCTCCAGCGCGTCGAAAATCGTCTTCTGCACGCCGCGGTCCACTTGGTTGAGCACCTTCACCAGGAAGTTGACGCCGCCGGTGGCCTTGTAATCGGCCTCGCTTAGCACGCCCGAGAGCTTGCGCTTCAGGCCGCGCTCCACCTGCTCCACCACCTGGGGCGGGATGCGCTCCATCTGCGCCAGCCGCAGCGTCACGTCCGCCTGCAGATCGCTGCTCATGTTGCTGAGGATCGTGGCGGCCTGCTTGGCTTCCAGGTAAGAAAGCACCACGGCGATGGTCTGCGGGTGCTCGTCGCTGAGCAGCGTGGCCACCTGGGCCGGATCGGCGTCGCGCAGGATCTCAAACGACGACCGCTGGCGGTGGGCGGCCAGGCGTTCCAGGATCTCGGCCCCGCGGCGCGGGCCGACGGCGCGGGCCAGCAGCTGGCGGGTGTACTCGATGCCGCCGGCCATCATGCTCTCGCCGACCAGCGTCAACTCGTGGGCTTCGTGCAGCACGGTGTACCGCACGTCCACCGGGACGGCGCCCACCTCGCTGATGGCCAGGAGCACGCGCTCGAGGTCGACCTCGCCCAGGTTCTGGAGCACGGCCGACGACCGGTCGACGCCCAGCGTCACCAGCAGCGTGGCCGCTTTCTGCAGGCCGGTCAGTTGGGTCGTGGCGATCTCAGCCATGGCGTTTCTCGTCCTCGCCCAGCCACATGCGGATCACGTCCGCCACCGTGGTCGGGTTCTCCTCCGCCAGCCGGACCAGGATGCGTTCCACCTGCTCGTCAGCCGCGGACGGCTGCGGGATCACGGGCTCGGGCGGCGGCGCCGGCCGGGCGGGCGTCGAGGGCGGAGTGGACGCGCCGGCGGCCGGCCCGGTGGAGCTGCCCGTGGCCGGTGTCGTTCCGGCCGGCAGGCCCGCCAAGCTGGCCGTAGCCGGCGGCAACCCGGGCGCCGCGGCGCCGCCGGAGGCCAGAGCCGCGGCCGGCATTAAGACCGGCTGCCAGGCCTCGGCCGAAATCATGCGCAGGTTGTTCAGCAGGCGCTGGACATACCAGAGCAGGGCGATCAGGAGCAGCACCGCCAGCACGACCACGCCGATCTGGATGTACATTTCCAGGTTGGCGTCCTGCTCCATGGCCGCCGCCTGCTGATCGTAGTAGGTGCGGTCGAAGGTGAGCGACTCCACCGCCAGCACGTCGCCGCGCGTGGTGTTGATCCCGCCGGCGGCGGCGATGGCCGTGGTCAGGCTGTCCAGCTGCTGGGTGTCGGTGATGCCGTCCACCAGCACCGACAGCGAAATGCGGTCCACCTGGCCGGGCGCCACCATTTGGTGCGATTCGACCTGGGTGAACTCGTAGTTGGTGGTGTTTTCCTGGCGCCAGTACTCGGCCGCCTGCGTATCGGAGAGCGAGGTGGTGGTCGAGAGCGGCGGCAGATTGGTGAGCGCGCCGGGCACGCCGCCGATCTCCAGGCCGTTGCCGCTGTAAGCTTCGGTCAAGGCCTGCGAGCTGCGGATGACGCTGGTGGCCGGGTCAACCGACGACGTGGTGATATCGACCTGGTCCCAATCCATGCTGACCGTGGCTTTGACCAC
>JAEURL010000180.1 GCA_016789165.1 Anaerolineales bacterium
GGCGCTCCAGGCGAACGGCTCCGCCGCTCGCCGTAAGCCCGGCGCAGCCGGGCGGCGGTTACTGCCGGCCAATGCCGCGGTACTGGAAGCCCGCGTCCTTCATGCGCCGCGCGTCGTACAGGTTGCGGCCGTCCACCAGCATCGGCTGCTTCATCACCTGCTTGAGCCGGCCCAGGTCCAGCTGCTTGAATTCGTTCCACTCGGTGCACAGGATCAGGATGTCCGCGCCCTCGGCCACCTCGTAGGCGTTGGCGCACATCTTCACGCCCGGCATCATGCGCTCGGCCGCGTGCATGGCCACCGGGTCGTAGGCCTTCACCGTGGCGCCCTCGGTCTGGACGGCGCGCGCGATCTCCACCGAGGGCGCGTCGCGCATGTCGTCGGTGTTGGGCTTGAAGGCCAGCCCCAGCAGGCCGACCGTCCGGCCCTTGAGCGAGCCGAGCAGCTCGCGCGCCTTGAGCACCACCTGCCGGCGCTGGTACTTGTTGATATCCATCACCGACTGCAGCAGCTGCGGGTGCTTGCCCTGCACCGTGGCCATGTAGGCCAGGGCCTTGACGTCCTTGGGGAAGCACGAGCCGCCGTAGCCCAGGCCGGCGTCCAGGAAGCTGCGCCCGATGCGCGGGTCATAGCCCATGCCGGCCGCCACTTCCTTCACGTCCGCGCCCAGCGCCTCACAGATGTTGGCGATCTCGTTGATGAACGAGATCTTGGTGGCCAGGAAGGCGTTGGACGCGTACTTGATCATCTCGGCCGTGCGCAGGTCCGTGACCACGATCGGGGCGCGCAGCGAGAGGTGCAGGTCGGCCACCTTATGGGCGGCGTCCTTGTCCAGCGAGCCCAGCACGATCCGGGAGGGGTTGGTGAAGTCCTGGATGGCGGAGCCTTCGCGCAGGAACTCCGGGCAGGAGACCACGCTGAACGGGATCGGCTTGGGCTGCTTGGCGCGCACGATGTCGGCCACCCAGTCGCCGGTGCCCACCGGCACCGTGGACTTGTTGACGATGATCAGGGGTTTGGTCATGGCCTCGGCGATGGCCTCAGCCGCGGCGCGCACGTACTGCAGGTCGGCCTCGCCATCCACGCCCTCCGGCGTGCCCACGGCGATGAAGGCGAAGTCGGCGTTCCCCAGCGCCTCCGGGTAGGCGGTGGTGAAGTCCAGGCGCTCGGCGGCCACGTTGCGCTTGACCATCTCCTCCAGGCCCGGCTCGTAGATCGGCAGAATGCCCTTGCGCAGGTTCTCGATGCGTTCGGCGTTGATGTCCAGCGCGACGACGTTGTTGCCCAGGTCGGCGAAGCAGGTGCCGGTGACCAGGCCGACATACCCCACGCCGACGACGCAGATATTCTTCACAGTTGACGCTCCTTGTAATGGGATGACCGCCGCCCCAGTATGCGTGGCGGGCCGTTGACAGCAGATGACAGATTACCGAGTATAACAGTCCGCCTCCAGTGGCCCGTTTCTCCCACGCCCCCGCCGGCAATTATGTCGGCCTATCGCCCCGGTTTACCCCCAGCCGCGCTGTTCCAGCTCGTCTTCGTCGAAGCCGAAGAAGTGCCCCAGCTCATGCACCAAGGTGACGCGGATCTCGCGCCGCAGCTGCGCCTCGGTGCCGGCCATTTCAAGCAGCGGTCGGTAAAAGAGGGTGATCCGATCAGGCTGGAAGAAGACGTCATCCGGCCGGCGCTCCACCAGCGGCACCCCCTCGTACAGGCCCAGCAGCCCCGCGCCCTCCGGGTCCTGCTCGGGAGTCGGCTGGTCGGCCACCTCCAACAGCACCGTGGCCGCCTCGGCGCGCAGGTGGGGCGGCAGCTCGGCCAGGAGCGCCTCCGCGCAGGCGAACACCAGGTCCTCAAAGCGCTGGCGGGTGACCGGCATTGGGAGATTTTAGCCGCGAGGCGGATCTTCCACAAACACCCGGGCCGCGCGGCTGTGCTAGAATCTTAAGCCCATGCGCGTCCGCCATATCTCGCTGACTAACTTCCGTCTGTACGCGCGGCTGGAGTCGCCGCTGCCGGCCGGCCCGCTCATCCTGGTGGGCGCCAACGCCCAGGGCAAGACCAGCCTGCTGGAGGCTCTGTTCTACCTGGCCACGGCCCAATCTCACCACGCCGCCTCCGACCGGCAGTTGATCCATTTTCTGGCCCTCCACGAGGCCCAGCCCTTCGCCCGCATCGTGGCCGAGGTGGAGACGCGGCACGAGACCCTGCGCGTGGAGATCCGGCTGGTGGTGGACCCGGCCGCCGGCCCGGACGGCCGCCTGCGCAAGGACGTGCTGATCAACGGCGTCAAGAAGCGGGTGGGCGACCTGGCCGGCCGCGTGAACGTGGTGCTCTTCCTGCCGCAGGACATGGCGATTGTGGAGGGCGCGCCCGGCGACCGCCGGCGCTACCTGGACCTGGCGCTGGCGCAGGTGGACCCGGCTTACCACGCCGCGCTGGGCGAGTACGCCAAGGTGCTGTCCCAGCGCAACGCCCTGCTCAAACAGCTCCAGGACCGCGGCGGCGCGCCGGACCAGCTGGAGTTCTGGGACGGCAAACTGTGCGAGCTGGCCGGCCTGCTGATGGCCGCGCGCATCGCGGCCCTGGCCGAGCTGGAGGCGCTGGCCGGGCCCCTGCACCGCGACCTGACCGCCGGCACGGACGGCCTGCGCCTGGCCTATCATCCGGCCTTTGACCCGGCCGAGGCGCCGGAGGGCCAACTGGGCCTGCCGCTGACGGTGCCCGTCCACCAGGTGGGCCTCTCGGCGGCCGAGATCGAGACGCGCCTGGCCGCCAAACTGCGCGCCTGCCGGGCCGAGGAGATCAGCCGCGGCGCCACGCTGTACGGCCCGCACCGCGATGAGATCCGCTTCATCGCCAACGGCCTGGATGTGGGCACCTACGGCTCGCGCGGCCAGGCGCGCACGGCCGTGCTGGCCCTCAAGCTGGCCGAGACCGCCTGGATGCGCGCGCGCTCCGGCGAGTGGCCGCTGCTGCTGCTGGACGAGGTGCTGGCCGAGCTGGACGCCAGCCGCCGCCGGGACCTGCTGAGCCGGCTGGCCGGCGCCGAGCAGTGCGTGATGACCACCACCGACCTCAACCTGTTCCCGGAGGAGTTCCGGGCGCAGGCCGCCATCTGGACCATTCAGAACGGCCGCGTCCTCCCGGCCTGAGGCCGGCCCCGCCAACAAAAAGGCGCCCCGCTATTGAGCGGGGCGCCTTCGTTTCCAGCGTCACACAGTCTCAGCTAGGGCCGTTCGCCCAGGGTCAGGGGAAGGTCCAACTGCTGGCCCGCGCGGATGACGGTCAACGTGATCTCCTGGCCGGGCCGGGTGTTGTTCACCAGATAGCTCATCAGGTCGCCGAAGACGCGCACCTCGCGCCCGTCCACGCCGATGATCAGATCGCCATCGCCGGCAAAGCTGGCGGCGGTGAGCGCGGACGAATCCGCGCGCAGGCCGGCGCGGTCGGCCGGCGCGCCGGCGGTCACATTGGTGACGTAGGTGCCCTTGGCTTCGGTTAAGCCGAGCTGCTCCTGCAGTTCCAGCGTCACCTCGGGCAGGCTGCTGATCCCCAGGTACGGATAGATGAACCGCCCGTCCTGGATCAGGTACGGCACGATCTGGCGGACCGTGTTGGAGGCGATGGCGTAGCCGACGCCGGAGCTGACGCCGCTGTCGGTGCTGATGGCGCGGTTGACGCCGATCACCTCGCCGCTCAGGTTGAGGAGCGGGCCGCCGGAATTGCCGGGGTTGATGGGGGCGTCGGTCTGGAGGATGTCCGGCGCCGAGAAACTGCCGCCGCCCGGCGCGGTGCGGTTGCCGTCCAGGGTGCGGCCCAGCCCGGAGATGATGCCGAGCGTCATGGTGCCGGCCCGCCGGAAGGGGTTGCCGATGGCCACGGCGCGCTGGCCCACCTTGACGGCGTCGGAGTCGCCGACGGGCAGGGGCTGGACGCCCTCCGGCAGCTCGTCCACCTTGATGACGGCCAGGTCCGCGTCCGGGTCCACGCCCACCACCTCGGCCCGCGTCTTGAAGCCGGAGGCGAAGTCCACCTCGATGGAGGCGGCGCCTTCCACGACGTGCTGGTTGGTGACGATGTGGCCCTCGGCGTCATACAGCCAGCCGGAGCCGGCCGCCGGCCCCTCGGGGGTGATGACCGTAATCGAAACCACGGCCGGGTTGACGCGCTCGTACAGGGCCACCAGGGCCTCTTCTTCCGAAGACGTGATGGTGAGCGCGGGCGCGACCGCCGGCTGGCTGGGGGCCTCCCCCGGCGCGGGGGTGGCCGCCACCACCACCACCTGCGTGACGACGATCGGGGCGGCGGTGGGCGCGGGGCCGGCCGCCGGCTGGGTCAGCATGCTGCAGGCCAAACCGGCCAGCGCCAGGCCGCTCAACGCGAGCGCGGGGAAACGGGCTTTGAAGGACATCCAGGACCTCCACAATAATGACGGCAGGCGCGCCGCGGCGCGCCTGAGGGGACTCTATCGCCGTTAGATAAGAAGCGGGTGAATCCGGCGCCGGCGGCCGCTCAGGGCCGGCGCGGGCCAGAGCCGGACGAGGAACGCAG
>JAEURL010000260.1 GCA_016789165.1 Anaerolineales bacterium
CCTCGGCGACACCAACGCGCACGCCGGCACCCACCGCCACGTGGACGGCCACCCTGCCGCCCAGCCCAACGGCCAGCATGTCGACGACGCCTTCGGCCACCCGATCCGTCACCACCACCGCCACCCGAACATATACTCGCACGAGCACACTGACCGCCACGGCGACCCGCACGAGCACACCCACCGCTTCAGCCACCTGGTCCCCCACATCCGCGGCGACACCCACCAACACCGCTACGCGTACGTTCACGCCCGTGCCGACGTTCACCCCTTGCCCGGCGTACGAGATCGACCCCATCGCCAACCAAAATTGCTTCGCCACCCGTGTCGCCCAAACCCGGACAGCGGACGCCCCACCTAGCCCGTCCGCCACCGTGCCGACCCCAACTATCACCCGTACGCGCACGCCCGCGCCGACGCCCACCAACTGCACGCCGTACGAGATCGACCCCATCGCCAACCAAAATTGCCTGGCCACCCGGATCGTCGCGACTCAAACTGCCGCCGCCGGCCCCTGAACTGTTACAATCGGCGGCCAGGAGGCTGATGATGACCCGGCTGTTGATTGCCACCAACAACCCCGGCAAGGTCCGGGAACTGCAGGAACTGCTGGCCGAGCTGCCCGTGCCGCTGGTCCGGCCCTATGACCTGGGGATCACGACCGAGGTGGCCGAGACCGGCGCCACTTACGCCGAGAATGCCCGCCTGAAGGCCGAGGCCCTGGCGGCCGCCTCCGGCCTGATCGCGCTGGGCGACGACTCCGGGCTGGAAGTGGATGCGCTGGGCGGCGCGCCCGGCCTGCACTCAGCCCGCTACGCCGGCCCCGGCGCCACCGACGCCGACCGGCGTGCCAAGCTCATCCAGGCCCTGCGCGAAGCGCCGGCGCCGCGTGCGGCCCGCTTCCGGTGCGTCATCGCTGTGGCCGTGCCGGCGGCCTCCGCCGCGCCGGCCGTGCACCTGTTTGAAGGGACCTGTGAGGGCGAGATCCTGCTGGAGGAGCGCGGCCAGAACGGCTTCGGCTATGATCCGCTCTTCTGGCTGCCGGACCAGGGCCGCACCATGGCCGAACTCCCCAACCCGCTCAAGAACCGCCTCAGCCACCGCGGGCGGGCCGTCCAGGCCGCGCTGCCCTGGCTGCACGCACTGCTGACCGGCGCTTAAACAAAAACGGGGCGGCGCAGGCGGCCGCCCCGGAAATCCAAACGGAAGCGCCCGGTCAGGCCGCCGGGCCAGCCTGGGGAGCCAGCAGCGCCTGGGCCTCCAGCGCCTCCAGGTAGCGCTCGGCCGCGATGGCGGCCTGGCAGCCCTGGCCGGCCGAGGAGATGGCCTGCTTGTAGATCGGGTCCATGATCTCGCCGGCCGCGAACACCCCTGGCACCGAGGTCTGCATGTGCTTGTCCACCAGCAGGAAGCCCTGCGGGTCCATGGCCAACTGGCCCTGGAAAAGCTGGCTGTTGGGGAAGTGGCCGATGAAGACGAAGACGCCGTCGGTCTCCCAGGTTTCCACGTTGCCGCTCGTCACGCTGCGCGCCTGCACACGCTGAACCTTGCCGCTGCCGTCGATGCGGTCCAGCACGGTGTTGTAGACGAGCTCGATCTTGTCGCTGGCGGCTACCCGGGCCTTGAGCGCCTCGCCGGCCCGCAGCTGATCACGCCGGTGCACGATGCGCACCCGGTTGGCGTACTTGGTCAGAAACAGCCCCTCTTGCACCGCCGAGTCGCCGCCGCCCACCACCAGCACGTCCTTGCCCTTGAAAAAGAAGCCGTCGCAGGTGGCGCAGTAGCTGACGCCCTTGCCGATCAGCTCGTCCTCGCCGGGCACGCCCAGCCGCTTGGCTGAGGCGCCGGTGGCCACGATGACGGCCTCGGCCTCGTACTCCTCGCTGTAGGTCTTCAGGCGGAACGGCCGGCCGTGGGTGAAATCCACCTCGGTCACTTCGTCATACTCGATCCGGGCGCCGAACTTCTCGGCCTGGGCCTTCATCTTCTCGGTCAGGTCCGGGCCGAGGATGTTGTCGAAGCCGGGGAAGTTCTCCACGTCGCTCGTGATGGCGATCTGCCCGCCAATCTGGTTCCCGGCGATGACCAGCGGGCGGAGGTTGGCGCGGGCGGCGTACAGCGCGGCCGTCAGGCCGGCCGGGCCGGCGCCGATGATGATCAGGGTCTCTTTCTGCATACCGATGCCACTCCTGTGCGCGGCGGCGAAGGCGGCCCGGGCGGGCCGGCTTGAAGATCGATGGGCAGTGTACCCGCCCAAGATTAGACCAACATTGGCGTCCGCCGCGGCCGGGCGGCGGTCAGCTCTCGCTGAGCGGAACCAGGACCGTGATGCGCGTGCCCTTGCCTTCGGCCGAATCGATCTTGACGGCGCCGCTGAGGATCTCGGCGCGCTCGCGCATGTTCACCATCCCCAGGCTGCCGCGCCGGTCGTATTCAGCGTCCACGGCGCCGACGTTGAAGCCCACGCCGTCGTCCTGGATCTCGAGCGTCAGCATGTCGCGGCTGGCTTTCAGGCGCACCCAGATGTGCTCGGCCTGGGCGTGCTTGCGGGCGTTGTTGACCGCCTCTTCCGTAATATAGAAGAGCACGCCCTGCTGGTTCTTCTCCAGGCGCTCCTCGACGCTCGGGTCGGCCTCCACGATCACGTTCTGGCCGTGCGTGTCGCGCATCTTCTCAGCCAGCTGGCGCAAGGCCGCGGCCAGGCCCTGGCTCTCCAGCACCAGCGGGCGCAGGGTGAAGAGCATGTGGCGGATTTCCTTGGTGGTCCGCCGCGCCAGATCTTCCATCTTGAAGAGCTCTTCGCCGGCGGCCTTGCCGTCCCGCTCCAGCAGCCGGCGGGCGAAGTTGGCGCGCATGGCCAGGGCGGCCACGGCCTGGGTCGGGCCGTCGTGCAGGTCGCGGGCCAGCTTCTTGTTGGCCTCTTCCTGCACCTCCACCAAGCGCTCCTTTTCCTGGCGCAGGTTCTGGTACAGGCGCGCGTTCTGCAGGGCGATAATGGCCTGGTTGACCATGGCGTTGAAGAAGGCGCGCTGGTCGTCGTCGAAGAAATCCGGCTGGGGGTGGGCGTACACCACCACACCGTAGGTCTCAAAGCCCACGCGCAGCGGCAGCGCCATCAGCGAACGGCAGGCCCGGAAGCCCACAAACTGCTGCAACTCCAGATCGCGGTCCGGGTCCTGAATCACCTGTGGCTCGCCGCTGCGGATCACCTGCGCCAGCACCCCTTCGCGGCCGGGGCAGATCACGCGGCTGTCGGCCGGCGGCAGGCGCCAGGCCGCGCCCACGCGCAGCTTCTCCTCCTCAAACAGCAGGACGGCGCAGACCATCTCAGAGGAGGTCAGCGGCTGCCCCTCGGCGCCCAGCGCGCCGAAGTTGAGGGCGGCGTCCAGCACCTTCTCGTAATCCAAGGTGGCCGAGACCATCGAGGCCATGTCATAGATGGCGCGGGCGTGCTTGCGCAGGCTTTGGGCCTGGCGCGCGCGCGCCTGCTGCTCACGGCGGAAGGCCGCCCGCAGCAGCCGGCGCATCTGGCCGCCGAAGAAGGCCGCCAGCGCCGTGGCCGGCAGCAAAACAGCGGCCACCGCGCTCAAGCGGGCCGGCCAGGCCGGGTCGTCGGCGTTGAGGATCGAAGCCAGCACGGCCTGGCTCAGCAGGAACACGCCCACCAGCGCTAAAGCCGTGTACCAGCGGTGGCGCAGCGCAGCCGTCAGGCCGGGGAACAGGCCGATCCACAGCAGCGGGCTGGTCACGCCGCCTGTGGCCACGAACAGGCTCAGGCACAGCAGGCTGTCCGCCACCAGGGTGATGCCCGGCAGCAGCCGATGCCAGAATTCAAAAAACTCCAGCAGGGTCAGGCCGATGTTGAAGAGGACCAACGCCCCCAGCGCCCCCAGCGCCGACATGTCGGGGATGGTCGGCCGGTCGGCCACGAACAGGACCAGCGCCGCCGCCGCCAGCACCAGCCAACGGAGGTTGAACACCAGCCAGTCGATGCGCGTCGTCTCATGGTCGCGAGGAACGGCCATGGCGCTAATCATACCGACTTTGGCGCGCCCCGCCTAGGACGCCCCCAACGCGGCAATAAAAAGCCGCCGGGGAGGCCCCCGGCGGCGGGAAGGGCGCAGCCAAATCAGCGCTTGCGGGCGGCCGGCTTCTTGGCCTTGGCGGGCCGCCGGGCGGCCGGCTTCTTGGCCGGGGCGGCAGCCTCCTCCAACGGCCGGCGGAAGACCAGGCCCTCGCCGCCGGTCAGGCCGGTCTGCATGTCGTCCAGCAGCTCCCAGCCCGCGGCGCCCAGCATATTGAGCACCGCCGGCAGGATCGGGTAGGTCATCTTGGCATGCAGGATATCAAACTCTTCATTGAACTGGCGGAACGGCGCCTCGGTCACTTCCACGGGCATCAGCGGCTCGGAGTAGTCAAAGAGCCGGTTGACGTACCATTTGGTGTCCGGACCGTTGCTGAGGCGGGTCAGGATGCAGTATTCCCAACGGGGTGCCATAGGCGGCAATCTCCTTGAAGGTGAGCCGGGTTTGCTTACAGGATACCCCGCTTGGCAGGCGGAGTCAAAAGCACCTCATGGCTGGCGGACGACCAGATCGTCGAAGCGCACTTCGCCGTCCGGTTTTTCGAAAGTCAGCAGGAACAGGCCCACGTCGCCGCTCGCAAAGGTCTCGTCTTGGACCTGCGCCACCACCTGATCGTCCACGTACAGCGTCAGCTCCCCGTCGGCGCAGACCAGGGCGAGCCGGTAGGCCTCGGCGTTGAGCGGGACCACGTCGGACGTCTTCCACTGCTGGTTGGAGGCGTCGGTGAGGAAGTAATCCTCATTGGCCTCGGTCCGGATAATGGCGTAGTAGCCGTCCGAGCCGACGCCGGCGGA
>JAEURL010000261.1 GCA_016789165.1 Anaerolineales bacterium
GACTTACAGCGTAATCAATCCGCCGCTTGGCACGAAATCTGAGCCTGCATCAAGGCGTGCTCTGAGGGCTTGACGGCCGAAAATCCCCACATCTGTCCCGACCGGGCAGGGCCGGCGCGGTGCAGTGCCAAACATGACTGCGAAGCGAAAGAGCGCTCGACAAAGACATCTCCGCCACTGATTCCCTGACAGATTTCATGAAGCTGGGATTTTGACCACCGGCTTCAACTTGATCGGAACGAGATGCGCTCGAAAAGTGTCCAGATGCTGCAAGGCGGTCGATGCGCACCGTTTGAGCCAGCGCAATCCAAGCTGGAACACGCTCAGCTCTCGTTTGTAACCGGGGTCAATCACCTGCCGAGTGGCTTCGCCGGCAAACAGAACTTGCTGGCCCAGTTCATGGCACCACAGCGTTGCGACCGCGACCGCCAACAGCAAGCGTTCCAGCCGATCTGCGTGACGCAGTTGGGTGTGTTCCAGGTCAAAGCCGCCCGACTGATCATCGCGGAAGCTCTGTTCAATCCGCATGCGATGGCCATATTCCTGCAGGCGCTGCCGCCCGGCAGGCTGATCGGAAACAATGGCCACCATTTCTGGATCGACGGCCTCGGTCCATGTCACCGAGACATTCGTCGTCAGCATGCCGGCCTGGGTCAACGCCACCGCCTGAAAGTAGCGGTTCAGGCCGATCGGCACGATTTCATCCAAACGCGCCTGGCGGCCATCCGGCCAGCTAATCCAGGTGTTATGCATGATCCGGATGGCATAGTGCCACCCAATTTTCCGGCACAAATCAGCCCAATCACAGTCCCGAAAACCGCGATCGGCCAAGAAGGTCACGCCTTTCACGCGTGGCCGCAAGAACACCGCAACCTGTTCCAACATCGTCTGCAATCTCTCGACGCGGACCAGACCTTTGCCTGGAATGACCACCCACGCCAAGGGGATCGCCCGACAGCCATGTTCCAGCGACAGCCGAAAGATCTGCCAATGGTTACCAAAGACCATCAGGCCATCCAAAATGACAAAGGCGTGCTCGTCTTGCCAAGCTGTTCCCAGCACTTGCGCCAACAGCGGCCGATACACCTCCCAGACCTGAACGCGTGGGTTCCGCAACCAGCGGCGCAAGCGGGCAATCCGCGACTCGGCTTTGGTTTCCCACGGCAGATACGTCGCAATGGCTCCCAGCGCCACCGCCTGCGACTGCAAAATCCCGACCGTCAGCCAGGCCCAGTTGCTCAACTGCGCGATATGGCTCACGGTGACCAGGCGCGCCAAGGTGTGCACGATTCGGTTGTACAATTCCTGACTGCTGCTCATCAAGTTGGCTCCTTTGGTCGTCAGACAACCAAATTATGCCAAGTTTGTGGGCAGCACTCATTTCATGAAATCCCTCAGGGGATCAGTGGCCGGCTTTGACCTGGGCTTCCTGACCGTGTTGAACAACATCCCTCAGGTCACCAAAATGACGGCCGCCGGCGTCTGGAATTACACCCTCTTCTGGCTGGCCATGATCCCGCTGGTCGTCGAAGCAGCCCTGATCCTGGCGGCCCATCGATTGCTATCCGCTCCGCGCCGCTGATCAGCCGGCCTGCCCGACCTCTTAGGCGCGCCCTGGCCGCCCGCCCGCCGGCCTGCTACACTAGCCCGCCTAAGGGCCCCAAGCGGGAGAGCGCATGCCCACCCAGCTGCATGACCTGTTCCAATCGCTGTTCCTAAGTTGGCTTCACTCCGGCGCCGCGCCGGGGGCCGCGGTGGAGGGCGTCACGCCGGAGTTTACCGATCGGCTTGGCGACACGCAGCCGGACACCTTCACCTTTGATGTCCTGCTCCATGCCACGCGCTCGCTCGGCTGGGTCTGGCAGGCGATCGAGTTCGGCGACATTTTTGACGGGCAGTTTTTCTTCTATGTGCCCGCCGACTGGTCGGACCTGCAGCACGGGCCGGCCCAGGCGGTCCTGGGCGCCGACCAGGCCCGCCGGCAATCCGTCCGCCTCCTGCCGCGCGCCAACTGGCAGCCGCCGGCCGCCGCACTCCTGGCGGACCGGCGGGTGACGGCGTTCGCCTATTACCCGCTGTGGCGGCCCTATTACCACCAATGGGTTTTTGTGACAGCCGGCGAGGCGGCGGAGGTCACCGCCCACGGCGTTTACAGCTCCGGTGACTGGCTGGTCGTCGTCGAGGGCGAGGTGCCAGACGGCGTGCCGGACAGCCTGAACGAGCACCTGACTGCGCTCGTCAACTCCAACCCCTGGTATGGGTGGATCCAAGCGGCGCAAGCCCAACAAGCCAATAGCCCGGCCAACTGACCGGCCAAGCGCTGGGCTTCCAACGACCTGACTCTTCCCGCCGTTGGCCCTGACAGCGGCGAGTGCTCGCCATGGCCGGCTTGTCTCGGGTCCATTTCACCTCAGGGTCCCGCCCATCGAAGGAGGCCGCGTGACGCGCATCACCCGCTATCAGGGCGCCATCCTCCGCGACCAGCACATCCTGCTCATCAAGCACACCGAGCACGCCAGCGGCCGCAGCTACTGGCTCATTCCGGGGGGCGGCCGGGAGCCCGACGAGACCGAGACCACGTGTGTGCAGCGCGAAATGCACGAGGAGACCGGGCTGCAGGTCCAGGTGCGCGCCCTCCTGCTCGACGAGCCGGGCCTCCCCGGCGGCGTCTATCAACGCCATAAAACCTACCTATGCGAGATTGTCGGCGGGGAGGCCCGGCCCGGCTACGAGCCCGAGCCGGAGGCCGCCGCCGCCTACAGCATCACCGAAGTCGGCTGGATCGATCTCCGCCCAGGCGCGGTGTGGCCCGCGCCCATCGCCGATGAGCCCATCACCGGCCCCCTGCTCCGGCGGCTGCAAGCCGTGCTGGGCCAGCGCGCGGCCGGGCAGCCCTAACCCGGTTCAGGGCCGGCGCCGTCCATTCGCCGCGCCGGCGCCAGACGAGAAAGGTGGCCGCCAGCCATGCCCGCCTCACCGCCGCCAGCCTCTGAGCACTTGGCTCTGCGCGAAGCGGCCCCCGGTGTCTGGGCCGCTCTCGCCGCGCCGGCCGGCCTCGCCGCCAGCAACGCCGGGATCGTCGACCTGGGCGGGGCCACCCTGGTGTTCGACACCACGTTCTCCCCGGCCAGCGCCGCCGAACTGCGCGCCGCCGCCGAGCAACTGACCGGCCGGCCGGCCACGCTCGTGCTGAACAGCCACTGGCATGACGATCATGTCTTTGGGAACGGCGTTTTCGGCCCGGACGCCGCGATCCACGCCACGGCCGGCACGCTGGCGATCATGCGGGCGACGACGCCCGGCCACATCGCCGAATTCAAACAGCACTGGCCGCGCCAGCTGGCCGAATGGTCCCGGCAGGCCGAAGCAGCCGCCTCGGACGCCGACAGGCGCGAGTGGGAGGATGGCGTACGTTTTGCGCGGGCCATCATCGCGACCTTCCCGGACCTGCAGCTCCGTCTGCCCACTCACACCTTTTCCGAACGCGCACTGTTGAGCGGCACCCGGCGCACAGCCGAATTCATCACCCTGGGCGGCGGGCACACCGCCAGCGACGCCTTCTTGTGGCTGCCGGCGGACCGCGTGTTGTTCACCGGGGACCTGCTGGTGACCGGCAACCATCCCGACCTGACGGCGGGCGATCCGCAGCGCTGGCTCGCCATCCTGGCCGCCTTCAAGGCCCTGCGGCCCAGCCGGCTGGTGCCCGGCCACGGCGAGCTCGCCGCGGTGGCCGACATCGAGGCGCTGGAGCAGTACCTGGGCTATCTGCTTCAGCTGGCCGACGAGATGAACGCCCGCGCCGAGCCTCTGCCCGCGCCAGCCGCGCCCGCGCTGCTCCCCGCCTTCGCCGCGGCCTGGGCCAACCAGGAGGCCTTCGTCAGGAATCTGGAGTTTTGTCGGAAGCGTTCCGCTGGCAGCGGGCGCCAGTGACAGGCGCCGCTCGCCGGCACATTTCCAGCCGCAGCCCCGCCCGGCCCCGGCAGGCGGGGCCGCGACGGCGACAACCCGATCCACGAATGGCACGCGCGGCGGCCGGGCGTCAGGCCGGCCGGGGACCGGCCAGCCCCTCGCCGTTCCACGGCGGGCCAGCCCCTATTCGCCGGCCCGTGTGCCTCAGTCCAGCACGCTGCCGACGATCTCCGGCCGGCTCTCCAGCCGCGCGGCCGGCACGGCCAAGGGCTCATCGTCGCCGCCAAGCCCCGCACCGGGCGCATCAGCTAAGTCAGCCTCGGCCCGAGCCGGGGCAACGATGACGTAATAAGGGTAGGCCTCGTCCGCGGCCGCTGGGCTGCCGAAGGCCAGCCCGGATTTACCCAGCCAAGCCAGGATCAAGCCGAAGCACACCACCACCACCCCGATCTGGAGGACTACCTCGGCCTGCTCGGGCAGGCCCAGCCGGTGCACCCAGATCAGCGCCCCCACCATCAACGCTCCGAGACCATATAACTGCCACCAGTGCGCTTTTTCTGCGGTCATGGGCAACTCCCCGAAGCCGGCCGGCGCCGCGCCGTTTTATTCCACGTGGTAAGACACGTCCGTGATGACGATGCCGGGCTTGAAAAGCAGAGCCAGGCGCAGCCAGACCGCGGTCTGGGCATGCAGCAGGCTATGCCACCAGGTGCGTGAGACGAACTGCGGCACGACGATGGTGATGGTCTGGTTGGGCGGGCGCTGGGCGGCCAGGCCCTCGATGTAATCCAGCAGCGGCTCCAGCATCAGCCGGTAGGGCGACTCCAGGATCACCAGCCGCAGGCCGTCGCCCCAGGCCTCCCACTTGTGTTTCAGCCGCTCGGCCTCGGCCGGGTCAATCGAGACGTGCACGGCCGTCACGTCGGGCGAGAGCGAGCGGGCGTAGTTCAGGGCCGCCAGGGTGCCGCGGTGCACGCCCGCGATCGGGACCACCACGCGATGCCGGGCGATGCGGGCCGGCGCGCCGAAGTTCTCCAGCGAAAGCCCGCGCGCCAGGTGCTTGTAGTGGTGGTGGATGGCGAAGAAGCCGGCCACCAGAATCGGCACAATCAGGATGATGATCCAGGCGCCGTCGTGGAACTTGGTGATGGCGAAGACCAGCATCACCACCGCCGTGCAGACCGCGCCAAAGCCGTTGATGGCCAGCTTGAGCTTCCAGCGCCGGTCGTAGTGCAGGACCGAGCCGGCCTCGCGCAGCTCGGCCCCCGGCGCCAGATGGCCGGCCTTCCACCAGCGCCGCGCCATGCCGGCCTGCGAGAGCGTGAACGACAGGAAGACGCCGATAGCGTAGAGCGGGATCAAGCCCGTCACGCTGGCGCTGAAGACCACAATCAAGAGCGAGGCGATGGCGGCCAGCACGATGATGCCGCGCGAGAACACCAGCCGGCTGCCGCGGTAGGCCAGCTGCTTGGGCAGGAAGCCGTCGGCCGCGATCAGGGCGGCCAGGCGCGGGAAATCGGCGTAGGCCGTGTTGGCGGCCATGATCAGGATCAGGGTCGTCGCCCCGATCACGCCCAGGTAGAGCGGGCCGCGCCCGTCCAGCACCGTCCGCGCCAGCTGCGAGATGACGGTCTCCTCTTCCGAGGGGATGGCGCCGATGTGGTTGGCCAGGAACGTGATGCTCAGGAAGAGCGAGCCCAGGATGGCGCTCATCCACACCAGCGTGATGCCGGCGTTGCGGCTGCGCGGCTCCTTGAAGGCCGTGATGCCGTTGGAGATGGCCTCCACCCCGGTCAGGGCGGTGGTGCCGCTGGCGAAGGCGTGCAGGACCAGGAAGAGCGACACCGGCTGGAGCGTCTCCACCACCAGGTGCGGCGGATCGGCCACCGGGCCGAGGCTGCCGGTCAGGGCCCGGAACAGGCCCACCCCCACCGTCACCACCATCATGACCACGAAGAAGTAGGTGGGGATGGCGAAGGTCAGGCCGGACTCCTTCACCCCGCGCAGGTTGATGAACATGACGAACAGCACCATGGCCACGGCGATCGCCACGCGCCACGGGATCAGCTCCGGAAAGGCCGAGACGATCTGGGCCACGCCGGAGGAGATGGAGACCGAGACGGTCAGGATGTAGTCCAGCAGCAGGGCGCCGCCGGCGGCCTGGGCCGGCAGTTCGCCCAGGTTGTCCCGGGCGACGATGTAGGCGCCGCCGCCGCCGGGGTAGGCGTGGATGGTCTGCTCGTAGGAGATGGTGACGATGGCCAGCAGGATGACGATGGCCAGGGCGATCGGGAGCGAGTAGCTGAAGGCCAGGGCGCCGGCGCCGGCCAGGATGATCAGGATCTCCTGGGTGGCGTAGGCCGTGGACGAGAGCGCGTCCGAGGCGAAGACCGCCAGGCCGACCGCCTTGCCGATGGTCTGGTGCGGGGCGTCCGCCGTCGCCAGCGGCCGGCCGATCAGGGCCGAGACCCACGAACGCGGCGGCGTGCCGTTGGTGCCGGACTGCCGGATGATATTAGATTGTTCCGATTGAGAGTTGATCATGCGTGCTTCCCATACCACAGGTGATGGGAGTCACTTTAGCAAGCGGGGGTAAAGCGGCCACAAAGAGGCCGCCCAACTGCATTAAGGACAAATAAAAGAGGCGGGGGCGGGGCGCTCAGGCGTCGGCCATAAAGCGGTAGCCGACGCCGGGCTCGGTGAGCAGATAGAGGGGCTGGCTGGGGTCGGCCTCCAGCTTCTTGCGCAGCTGGCGCATGTAGACCCGCAGATACTCCACTTGGTCCATCTGCGGGTCCCCCCAGACGTGGGAGAGGATGCTCTGGTGCGTCAGCACCCGGCCGGCGTTGCCGGCCAGGTAGGCCAGCAGCCGGAACTCGGTGGCCGTCAGCTTGACCTCGGCGCCATCGCGCGTGACGGCGTGGGCGGCCAGGTCGATGCGCAGCGGGCCGGCGGTGACCACGGTGCTGCGCGGCCCCTGGGCCTGGGCCGAATGGCGCAGCGCCACGCGCAGCCGCGCCTGCAGCTCCTCGATGCCGAAGGGTTTGGTGAGATAGTCGTCCGCGCCGCGGTCGAGGGCCGCCACCTTGTCCAGCTCGCCCTCACGCGCGGAAAGCACGATGATGGGCACCTGGCTCCACTCCCGCAGCCGCGCGCACACCTCCAGGCCGCTGATGTCCGGCAGGCCCAGGTCCAGGATGATCACGTCCGGCGGTTGGGCGGCGGCCAGGGCCAGGCCCTCCTCGCCGCGGCTGGCCGTGCTCACCCGGAATTTGCGCTCGCCCAGGATGGTGCGCAGGGCGCGCAGGATCTGCGGCTCGTCGTCGATGACCAGGATGTGCGGGGCCGCGCTCATGCCTCCATCTCCAGCGGCACGCGCGGGGCCGGATGCCCCTCCCACTCCAGCGGCAGGGTGAAGTTCAAGGCGAAGCCGTCCGGCTGGTTCTCGGCCCAGATGCGCCCGCCGTGCGCCTCCACGATGCCCTTGCAGATCGACAGGCCCAGGCCGGTGCCGGTCACCCGGTCGGCGGCGCGCACCCGGTAGAACTTGTCGAAGATGTGATCCAGGTGCTCGGCCGGCACGGGCGGGCCCTGGTTGCGCACCTGCACGGCCAGAGTTCGCTCATCCTGCCGGCGGGCGCGGATATGGATGGTGGTGCCGGCCGGCGCGTACTTCAAGGAGTTGCCCACCAGGTTTGTCAGGACCTGGTCCAGCAGGACGTGGTCCACCGGCACCAGCGGCAGATCGTCCGGCACGTCCACCGTGATCTGATGCTGCTCGGCGGCGTGCCGCAGCCGGGTGAGCGTGCCCTCGACGATGTCGGCCAGGATGTTCCACTGGCGCTGCGGCTTGAGCGCGCCGGCCTCGATGCGCGACATATCCAGCAGGTTGCCGACCAGGCGGTTGAGGTGGACCACCTCCTCCTCCACCATCGCCAGCAGGTCCTGGCGGGCCGGCGCCGCCCAGTCCACGGCGCCGCTGCGCAGGCTGGTGACCGCCGCCTGGATGGAGGCCAGCGGGGTGCGCAGCTCGTGTGAGACCGAGGACAGCAGGGCCGACTTGAGCCGGTCGCTTTCCTCCAGCACCTGGGTCCGCACCGCGGCCTGCTGGGTCCGGGCCTGCTCCAGGGCCAACGAGCCCTGGCCGACGAAGGTCTGCAGCAGGCGCTGCTCGTTGGCCTCCAGCCGGGCTGTCCGCCAGATGCGGACCTCGCCCAGCTCACCGCGCGGCGTCAGCAGCGGGACCACGAACTGCGGCGCGGTGCCGGGCGCGGCCTCCGCCGGCGCCCGCACCAGCTGGCCGGCCTCGTTGCCCTTCGGCCACACCGCCACCTCCACCCCGGCGGCGGCCAACCCGGCATGCAGGCTCTCGGCCAGCACCTGGGCGATGCCGGCCTCGGTGGACAGCCGGGCCAGCGCCATGCCCAGCTCGTGCAGCTGCACGGCCTCGCGTTCGCGCGCCTGGGCCGCCGCCTGGCTGGCCCGCGCGCGGCCCACCACCTGGCTGACGAAGATGGCCACGCCCAGGAAGACCACCAGGTCCAGAATGTCCTGCGGCGCGTGCACCTGCAGGGTGAAGTAGGGCGGGAAGAAGAAGAAGTTGAAGAACAGGAAGGCGCTGACCGAGGCCACCACGCCGGCCAGCAGGCCCCACAGGCTGGCGCTCAGGCCCACCGGCACGAGGTAGAGCACGGCCACGGTGGGCGTGGTCAGCTGGTCGCGGGCCAGCACCAGCACCCCGGTGGCCAAGGCGCAGGCCAACAGGCCCAGCGCCCAGCGCAGGCCGGCCAGTGAGAGACGTAGAGAAGCGGCGGACATAGGCGGGCGGGTCCCCCGACCCGCCGAAAGTGTAGCACAGGGCTAGCCGGCCGCCGCCTCCCACACCGAGCGGTAGGCGCCGAGCGCTTCAAAATAGGCCACCAGGCGCTGGTAGAAGGGGTGGGCGGCGATGGTGGCGCTGTCGCCGACGACGATCAGCTTGCGCCGCGCGCGGGTCAGGGCCACGTTCATGCGCCGCACGTCGCCCAGGAAGCCGATCTCGCCTTCGCGATTGGAGCGGACCAGCGAGACCAGCACGGCCTCCTGCTCACGGCCCTGGAAGCCATCCACGGTGTCGATCTCGACTTCGGGCCGGCCCAGCGCGGCGCGCAGCCAGCGGGCCTGGGCCGCGTAGGGCGTGATGACGGCGATGTCGGCCGCCGGCAGGCCGGCCGCCAGCAGCGCCCGCACCCGCTCCAGCACCACCTCGGCCTCGGCCGGGTTGTAGCGGCTGTCGCCGTCCGGCTCGGCGGCCTCGTCGTAGCCGGCGCCGGCCGTGTCGATGAACTCGGCCGGCGTCTCGGTCAGCGGCGCGGCGGCCACGCCGGGCAGATCGCACAGGCGGTGGGCGCGCACGGCCGGCGCGGCGCTCAGGCCGTCGGCATAAAACTCGCGCGCCGAGAAGCCCATGATGTCGGCGTGCATGCGGTACTGCACGGCCAGCCGGCGCGCCAGGTCCGGCCCCAGCTGGGCCAGCAGCCGCTCCATCAGGCTGACGTTGAAGCCGGCCGCGGCCGCCTCGGGCGAGATCACGGTGGGCGGCAGCTGGCAATGGTCGCCGGCCAGCACCAGCCGCTGCGCGTAGAGCAGGGGCACCCAGGCGCCCGGCTCGGTGCTCTGGCTGGCCTCGTCCAGCACACACCAATCGAAGACGCGCCGGCTGAGCAGCTCGCGCTCCAGGCCGGTGGTGGTGGCGCAGATGATCCGCGCGCCGTCCAGCAGCCGGTCCACCAACTGGCCTTCGATGCGGCGCGCCTCGGCCAGCATTTCGCGGGCCTCCTGGCGCTGGGCCTGCCGCTCGCCGGGCGCGGGCCGGGCGCGCCGGAACTTGCCGGCCCGGTCGCGCAGGGCGTGCGCCTCGCGCGTCAGCCGGCGGGCCAGGTCCATCTCCGGGTGGTTCTCCACCAGCAGGTCCAGGGTGTGCTCGCGCAGGGCCGGCAGGACGCGCGCCGGGTGGCCCAGCCGCAGCGCCGGCTCGCCCCAGGCCAGCAGCCGTTCGAGCAGGTTATCCACCGCCAGGTTGCTGGGCGCGCAGGCCAGCACGGTCTGACCGCGCCGCGTGATCTGGCGGATCAGCTCCACCAGGGTGGTGGTCTTACCGGTGCCGGGCGGGCCGTGCAGGATGGCCACGTCTTCGGCCGTCAGCGCGAAACGGACCGCCTCAATCTGGGAAGCGTTCAGGTCGGCGGCGAGGGGCGGCACGTCTTCCGGCGCCCGGAACTGCGCGGGCTGCCGGCCCAGCAGCACCTCGCGCAGGCGGCCCAGCCGGCCGGCCGGGGCGCCGCGGGCCGCCTCCAACGCCTGGCGCTGGCGCTGGCGGGCGACCTCGTCGTGGGCGTGGTCCAGCCGGAAGAGGGGCCGCTCGGCCTCCGGCTCCGGCCAGTTGGGGAAGGCCACCTGGATGGTCTCGCGTTCCAGGCGGCTGACCACGCCGCGCCAGCCGGCCTCCGGCGCGGCGCCGGGCCGCTCCTCCCAGAGCAGCACCGGCGCGCCCACCCGCAGGCGCGTCCAGGGCAGCGGCTGGCGCTGGTCGCGTTTGCC
>JAEURL010000264.1 GCA_016789165.1 Anaerolineales bacterium
GCGCGTTGGCACGAGCTCAAGCGCAAGCTGGGCAACGCCCGCGCCTGGGGCCTGCCGGCCGAGCTGATCGGCCCGGCCGACGTGCAGAAACTGGTGCCGATCATGCGCACCGACGACCTGTACGGCGCCTTCTACGTCCCCTCCGATATGGACATCCGCGGCGTCAAGGTGCTGGAGGCCCTGGCGGCCGTGGCCGGCCGGGGCGGGGCCGTGTTCGAGCCCCACACCGCCGTGACCGGGATCGAGGTCAAGCACGGGCGCGCCGTGGCCGTGCAGACCGACCGCGGCCGGATCGCGGCCGAGCACATCGTCTGCGCGGCCGGCCTGTGGGGGCCGGTGGTGGCGCGGATGGCCGGGCTGACCCTGCCGATGACGCCCTGCCAGCACCTGTACGCCAAGACCTCGCCGGTGCCGGCGCTGCGGGGCGAGACTGAGGAAGTCCGCCACCCGGTGGTGCGCTACCAGGATAAGGACATGTACTTCCGCCAGCACGGGGAGGGCTACGGCTTCGGCTCGTACGCGCACGCGCCCATGCTGGTCTACGCCGAGGACCTGCCCCAACACGACCACCCGGCCAGGTTCCCGTCGGTGGCCGAGCAATTGCAGGAGGCCTGGGAGGCCACCGTGGACCGCTTCCCGGCGCTGGCGCCCACGCACGTGGTTGAATCTTTCAACGGCTGCTTCTCGTTCACCACCGATGGCAATACCTTCTTTGGCGAGACGCCCGCGGTGCGCAACTTCATCATGGCCGAGGCGGTCTGGGTGACGCACGCCGGCGGCACGGCCCAGGCCGTGGCTAACCTGCTGGTGCACGGCGATCCCGGCCTGGACCTGCGCGAGCTGGACGTCAACCGGCTGCCGCCGCACGCCGGCAGCCGCGCCTACCTGACAGCGCGGGCCGAGCGCCAGTACGTGGAGGTCTACGATATCCTGCACCCGCTCCAGCCGCTGGCGGACCCGCGCCCGCTGCGCGTCGCGCCCTATTACCAGCGGCTCAAGGACCTGGGCGCCTTCTTCTCGGAAAGCGCCGGCTGGGAGCGCCCGCAATGGTTCGCGGCCAACGAGCCGCTGCTGCACGGCCAGGCGATCGATTGGCCTTTGCGCCAGGGCTGGGCCGCCCGCTTCTGGTCGCCGCTCATCGGCGCCGAGCACCGCGCCGTGCGCGCGCGGGCCGGCCTGTTCGACCTGAGCAACTTCTACAAGATCGAAGTGAGCGGCCCCGGCGCGCTGGCCTTCCTGCAGACGATGACGGCCAACCAGATGGATCAGCCGGTCGGCCGCGCCACCTACACGGCCCTGCTCACCGCGCGCGGCGGCATCAAGTGCGACCTGACCGTGACGCGCCTGGCGGAGGACCGCTTCTGGGTGATCACGGGCGGCGGCACCGGGCCGATGGACCTGGCCTGGCTCAAGCGCCACGCGCCGGCGGACGGTTCGGTGCTGATCCAGAACGTCTCCTCGGCCTGGACGACGCTCGGCCTGTGGGGGCCGCGCGCGCGCGCCATCGTCGAGGCAACCAGCACTGAGGACTGGTCCAACGCCGGCTTCCCGTATCTGACGCTCCAGGAGAAATACGTGGGCCACGTGCCGGTGACGGCGCTGCGCGTCTCCTACGCCGGCGAGCTGGGCTGGGAGTTGTACACCCCCACCGAATATGGCTTGGCGCTGTGGGATACGCTCTGGGCGGCCGGTGAGCCGCACGGCCTGATCGCGGCCGGCGGCGGCGCGTTTGACTCACTGCGTCTGGAGAAGGGCTACCGGCTGTGGGGCGCTGACATCCACACGGATTACAACCCGTACGAGGCCGGCCTGGGCTTCGCGGTGCGGTTGAAGAAGGGTGAGTTCCTGGGCCGGGCGGCGCTGGAGCAGATCAAGGCGGAGGGTGTGCGGCGCAAGCTATGCTGCCTGGTCTTTGATGACCCGCGCACCGCCCTCGTCGGCAAGGAGCCGGTTTTCGCGCCGGGGTCTGAACAGGCCCTGGGGTACGTGACTTCGGCCAACTACGGCTACTCGGTGAACAAGAGCTTCGCCTACAGCTACTTGCCGAGCGAGTACGCCGCCGAGGGCACGCGCGTGGAGGTTTACTTCTTCGGGGACCGCTTCCCGGCCACGGTCAGCCGCGAGCCGCTCTTCGACCCCGCCAACACCCGGCTCAAGGCCTGAGGCCCCTCACCCGCCGGCCAGGACGGCTTCGACGATGCCGCGGTAGCCGCGTGCGGCGGCCAGCAGGTCCGCCACCGCCAGCCGCTCGTCCACCACGTGCGCGTCGCCTTCGGCCGCCGGGCCAAAGCCCACGGTGGGCACGCCGGCACGGCCGGCGCTGTAGGCGGCATTGGTGCAGAAGCGGTAAGCGCCCAGCCGGGGGGCCAGGCCGGCCGCGCGCAGGCCCCGCAGCGCGCCCTGGACCAAGGGATGCTCTTCAGGGAAGACCCAGGCTGGGAAGAACTTGGGGCCGCGCAGGACCGCGCCCGTATAAGCCGTGTGCTCGCCCTGGGCCAGCGCCACGTGCAGCTCCGCGCCGGCCAGCGTGGGCAGGGCCTGCAGCGCGCCCAGCACCTGCGCGGGCGTCTCGCCGGCCAGCAGCCGGCGGTCATAGGTGGCGCGGCAGCGGCTGGGGATGACCGAGTAGCCGGGATACGGGTCGGAGATGATGTCGGTCAGGGCCAGCAGCGCCGGCCCGAGCACGGGATCCTGGCCCAGCGCCAGCCGCTCCACGCCGTCCACCACCCGCAGCATGGCGTGCACGGCGTTGAGGCCCAGCTGCGGTGAGGACGAGTGCGCGGGCCGGCCGACGGTCTCCAATTGGATTTCGGCCCGGCCGCGCCCGCCGCGGTTCAGGTTGAGCTCGGTGGCCTCGCCGATGACCACGCAGTCCGGGCGCACGCGCTCCATGACCGTGCCCAGGCTGACGCCCTCCATCACTTCTTCCAGCACCGTGGCGCTGACGGCCACCTGGCCGGCCAGCCGGGCCCGGTCCACGGCCGCGGCGCCGTGCAGCATGGCGGCCAGCGCGCCCTTCATGTCCGCGGCGCCCCGGCCATACAGCCAGCCGCCGTCCAGCTCGCCCGCAAACGGATCACGCGTCCAGGTGGAGCCGGGCGCAATGCCCACCGTGTCGCAGTGCGCGTCCAGCAGCAGGGTTGGCCCAGGGCGCGCGCCGCGGATGATGCCCACCGCGCTGCCGTTGGAGTCGGTGAAGACCTCGTCATAGCCCAGGGCGCGCATGGCGGCCAGGATGACCTCCACCACGGCACGCTCCTCGCCGCTCAGGCTCGGCACGCGCACCAGCGCCTGGGCCAGCTGGATCAGGTCCTGATCGGCCATCGGCTACAGGCTCCACAGCCGGCGCGCCGCGGCGCGCGTGCGCGCGCGCAGGGCGGCCAGGTCCGCATTCAGCACCACGCCGTCGCGCACGCGCACCTGGCCGGCCACCCACACGGCGCGGACGTGCGCGTGGCTGCGCCACAGCACCAGCTGGTCGTACAGGTTATGGGGCTCGGGCGGCGTCGGCAGGTCCAGGGCGATTAACTGCAGGTCCGCCTGCCAGCCCGGCGCCAGCCGGCCGACCCGCTCCAGGCCCAGCGCGCGCGCCCCGCCCTCCGTAGCCATCTGCCAGACCAGGCCGGCCGGCATCACGCGCGGGTCCTGGCGATAGGCCTTGTGGATCAGGAAAGCGCCGCGCATGACCTCGAAGAAGTCGTTAACGTAGCCGTCGCTGCCCAGGCCCACGGTCACGCCGGCCGCGGCCAGCTCGGGCACCGGCGCGATGCCGGCGCCGACCTCGCAGTTGGAGAGCGGCATGTGCGTCATGCGCACGCCGCGCTCGGCCATGATCCGGATCTCGTTCTCGCTGAGTTGAACACACTGCGAAGCCAGCATGCGCGGGCCGGCCACGCCCAGCCGGTCGTAGTACTCCAGCGGCCGGGCGCCAAAGTGTTTGAGCGCATATTCCGGCTCATGCACGCCCTCCGACATATGCATGTGCACCAGCGCGTCCAGCTCCTGGCCCAGCGCGTGGGCCTGGCGGATGAAGTCGGCCGAGCAGCTGAAGGTGGTGTGGAAGCACATCAGGCCGGAGACCAGGCCGCCGGCCGCGCGGCTGGCGCGGATGAAATCGGCGTTCTCCTTCAAGCCCAGCTGGCCGTTCTCCCGGCTGACCCGCTCGGTGGCCTCAAAGGAGAGGATGGCGCGCAGGCCGCGCGCCCGCGCCACCTCGGCCTGGGCCGGCAGGCAGCCCGGCAGGCTGTAGGGGGCCTCGAGGCAGTCGTAGACGGTGGTGACGCCGCTGCGCAGCAGCTCGGCGCAGACGTAGTCCGTGGCCGCGCAGATCATCTCGTGGTCCAGCCGGTCCTCCACCAGCGGCCACCAGAAATCCTCCAGGAAGGGCCAGAAGCCGGAGGGCGCTTTGTCCAGGGGCAGGCCGTGCGCCAGCACGCCGTACAGGTGCGCGTGGGCGTTGACGAAGCCGGGCGCCAGCACCTGCTCGGGCGCTTCCCAGACCTCGTCCGCCGGGAAGTCCCGGCGCAGGTCCGCGTGCGGGCCGACGGCCGTGATCACGTCCCCGACAACGCGCACGCCCCAGCCGGGCTGCGGCGCCTCGCCGGCCACGGCGATCAGGATTTCGGGCAGGATCAACATCTCAGCCGGCTCCTTCCAGGTTTACGGCCGCGCCAGAAAGCGGCCGCGGCCGGCCGCGCCCACGTATTGCCCGTCCCGCACGATGACCTCGCCGCGCGCCACGGTGGCCACGGGATAGCCGCGCAGGGCCAGGCCGGCGTAGGGCGTGTAGTCGGTGTTCTCGTGCAGGACGGCCCGGTCGAGGGTCACGGCGCGTTCGGGGTCGAAGAGCACCAGGTCCGCATCGGCGCCGGGCGTGAGCGCGCCCTTGCGCGGATACAGGCCGAAGGTCCGGGCCGGCGCCGCGCAGCAGACGTCCACCCAGCGCCCCAGCGAGAGCCGGCCGGCGCGCACGCCGTAGGTGTAGAGCAGGGCCAGCCGCGCCTCGATGCCGGGCAGGCCATTGGGGATGGCCGTGAACGTATCCCGGCCC
>JAEURL010000275.1 GCA_016789165.1 Anaerolineales bacterium
TGGTCTTCTGCTCGCGCCACGGCCGCAGGTCAGCCGCCGGCCCGTCCGGCAGCCAGCGCGCCGGCAGGGCCGTCAGCCGCGGCTGCTCCGAGGCGCCGCTGGCATACGCGGCCCGCGGCACGGCCAGCGGGTTGCCCACCCACTGCCGGCCGGCCTCCAAATCGAACCAGCCCAGCAGGCGGCCGCCGTAGGCCGTAAAGACCGCCAGCTGCCGGCCGTCGCACAGCAGCTGCTCGTCGGAGCCGTCGCCGTTGAGGTCCTCGATCCACTGCCGCGGCTGGGGGTTCTCGGCGATCTCGGCCAGCCGCGTGTACAGGAAGGCGGCCCGGACGTTCTCCCAGCCCCAATAGCCGCGCCCCCCCACCCCGATGCAGCCAAACTCGTACTGGTGGCTGCAGTAGGTCTCGATGGCCTGGCGGTAAAAGCGGTCGGCGGCGCTGGCAGCCGGCCGGGGATAGCCGGGGTCGCGCCGGGCCGCCCCCACCTGCTGCAGGTTCGAGCGCACCACGCTGTAGAGCTTGCGGAAGTATTGGACCTTGGTGGAGCGGTGCAGATAATCGAACCAGTCCGCGAAGCCGTCCTCGTGATAGGGCGCGTCGGGCCGGCCCAGCGCCAGGTCCATCCAGCGCGCCGCGCCATCCGGCACGTGGGCCAGCGTGCCGCGCGGCCGGGCCGCCGACAGATGGACCAGCTGCACGGCTTCGCGCTGCTCCAGATCGCTGAGGAGTTTATCGAGGTGCGTCCAGGCCGCCTGGGGCAGACAGCCGGCCTCCCACGGCCAGAGGCCCATCGCCTCGGCGTCCTCAGCGTAGGCCACCAGGGCCTGGCCGGCGGGCGGCTGGGCGGCCAAAGTCTCCAGGTAATTGAAAAGCTGCGCGCGCCGGCCGAACCAGGCCGCGAAGTTGAAGCGCTCGCGCAGGATCGGGTCGTCGTACACCAGGGTCAGGGCGTGTCCGGCCTGCTGTGTCTCGGCCGGCCCCAGGTCCGCCAGGCCGGCGGCCCGCAGAATGTGATCCTCCACCACCGTCACCCGGTAGCCGGCCTGGGCGATCACGGGCACCAGCGACTGACGCCAGCAGCGCTCCGGATTCCAGAAGGCCTCGGGCGCCACGCCGAACAGATCCTGCAGCACGGCGCGGTGCAGGCCGATCTGCTGGGCGTTGTCCCAATCATCGCAGGCGTAGGGCACATTCTGGGCGTAGGTGCTGCCCAGCAGTTCGAACTGGCCGTCGGCCAGGCCGGCGCGCACCAGATCCAGCGTCTCCGGCGCCAGCCAATTCAGCGCCCGCAGCAGCGTGCCCGAGAGATGCAGATTGAATTTGAGCTGCGGATGCGCGCGCAGCACCGTCAACAGGCCGCGGTAGCAAGTTCGATCAGCGACAGCCGCGAATTCACTTGTATGTTGATTGAAGTGAAAGACTAAAGCCAACGACAAAGGCATGTGGCGATTATAGACGAGGTAAACGCAATTCCCAACTTAAATCGCATGCGTCCATCGGCACATTCAACGCTCACGCGTGAATCAAAAGCGAGGCTGGAACAGGCCGCCCGCCTGCTCCAGCCTCGCCGCAAGGCACGCGGTTAGGCGCGCGCGCGCCGCGCGAGATAGACGATGACAGCCAGCGCGCCGACGAGCGCCAGAGCGAGCGGCAGCGCCAAGTCGGCGCCGGCCGGCGCGCTGCGCGGCGCTGGCACCGTGGCCGTAGCCGTGGCCGCCACACTCACGCTGGCGGCTGTGGCCGTCGGCGCGGGCCGCGTGGCGGTAGGCTGCGGTGTGGCGGTGGGCAGCGGCGGCAACGTGGCGGTGGCCGGCAGCGGGACGGCCGTGACCGTGGCCGCCAGCGCGGCGGCGGACTCAGCCGCCGTCTGCGGCAGCACGAAGACGGCGGCCGTGCGGCCGGGCACCGTGAACGCGCCGCCAGCCGGGTCATAGGCCGCTGTCCGCACCAGCGCGTCCGCTGACTGCGCCAGGAGCGGATGCAGCGCCAGATCCAGGCCTTGCAAGCCGGCGTCCGCAAACGTGACGGCCTCGGCGGCGGCGTTGAACAAGACCACGATCAGCTCGTGCTCCGGGTCGAGGTCGCCGCCGGCCCGGTCGTCCAGGGTCATGACGATCAGGCCCGGGATCTGCTCCGGCCCGGTATTCAGGAAGGCCAGCCGGGCCTGGACGTCGGCGGCGGTGCGCAGCCGGAAGAGCGGCGACGAACGCCGGAGCTGCAGCCACTCCAGGAAGTGCGCGTGCGCGGCGGCGATATCGGCCGGCGCCGCCTGCAGGGCCGGGTCCGCCAGCAGGGGCCGCATCAGGTCCCAGCGGTCGCTGCCCTCGCTTGGCAGGCCGACGGCCCAGTTGTTGGTCTGGTAGGTGAAATCCAGCTTATTGAACCAGTCGCCGGAGTTGTACGAGTTGCGGTCCAGGGACTTGGAGCGCAGCAGGTCGTCACCAGCGTGGAAGAAGGGCACGCCCTGGCTGAGCAAGACCAGGCTCAGGCCCAGGTTGTTCATGCGCCCGCGGTCGGCCAGCGTGGCCGAGATGGGCGCCTTCCACTGGATGGCGTCGAAGAGCGTCTCGTTGTCGTGGGCCGAGATGTAGACGATGTTCTCCTGCGGATCGAGCGTGTAGCCGGCCGGCGCGCCGTTGTAGTCCACGTCCGCGCCCGTCACCGGGCGGCCGGCGGCGTCGACGAATTTGTACTGGCTCAGGTTGCCGGCCAGGCCGACGCGGATCCAATCCATGTAGCGGAGCAGCTTCTGGCGCTGCTCGTCCGGCGTGCCCTGGTCGAAACCGCTGGGGGCCGTGAACAGGCCGGTCAGGAAGCCCTGCTCGCGCGGATCACCGAAGGGGCCGCCGCCGCGGGCGGCATCGCGCAGACGGTCGTTGAAGACGCCGATCCCGGTGCCGCCGAGGTTGAGCTGGGCGGCGTTGCGGCCAAGCTTGTTGCCGGCCACCTCGCCGAAGTCCCAGCCCTCGCCGTAGACGTAGACCGCGCGGCCGTCCACGCCGTTAGCGGCCGGCGTGAGGGCGTCCAGGGCGGCGCGCACGGCCACCATGTTGCGGAGCATGTGGTGGCCCATCAGATCGAAGCGGAAGCCGTCCACCTTGTACGCCGCCGCCCAGGTCCGCACCGAATCCACCATGAGCTTTTCCATCATGGCGTGCTCGGTGGCCGTGTTCTCGCAGCAGGTGCTGCGCTCGATGAAGCCGTCGGCGTTCAGGCGGTGGTAGTAGCCGGGCACCACCTTGTCCAGCACAGACTTGGCGCCCTGGCCGCTGGCGTTGGTGTGGTTGTAGACCACGTCCATGACCACGCGCAGGCCGATCTGGTGGAGGGCCTGCACCATTTCGCGGAATTCGAGGATGCGGGTGGCGCCGTCCGGCTGGGTGGCGTAGGATCCCTCCGGGGTGGTGTAGTGGTAGGGGTCGTAGCCCCAGTTGAAGCCGTCTTGGTCGCGTACGTTCGAAATCAGGGCCTGCTGCTGGTCGGAGTCGCCGGGCAGCGCGGCCAGCGCGGCCGGATCGGGCGTCTGCCAGGCGCGCTTGTCCTCGTTGATGCTGGCGAGGTCAAAGGCCGGCAGCAGGTGGACGTGGGTGAGGCCGGCCGCGGCCAGCGCCTGGAGGTGCTTCATCCCGGCCGAGTCGGCCACAGTGAAGGCCTTGAAGGTCCCGCGCCACTCTTCCGGCACCGTCGCATCGTTCGCGCTGAAATCGCGCACGTGCAGCTCGTAGATCACGCTGTCCTCGGGCGCGGCCAGGGCCGGCGCCGGGAGCTCAGCCCACCCGGGCGGAGCCAAAGCGGGATCCGCCAGGTTCACGATCTGGCTGCGCGTGCTGTTGAGCGACAGGCTGAACGAGTACGGGTCGGTGACCAGGTTGTGCTCCACCTGGCCGGTGGCCGGCACGTAGACCTCGACTTCGTACAGGTAGAACTGGCCCGTCCAGGCCGGCGTGCCGACCGCGCTCCAGACGCCGGTGGCCGGGTCAAGGGTCAGCGGCACCACCGTCTCGGCCGTGGTCTGCGAATCCGCGTACAGGTGCAGGGCGACGTTGCGGGCCGTCGGCGCCCAGACGCGCAGCGTGGGGACGTCACCCACATACACCACGCCGAGCGGGCCGCTGTAGGTGTACAAGTTGTCCAGCACGCCCGGGATCTGCACGCTGGTGGCGTCCAACAGCCGGCCGTCCGGGTCCACCTCCGCCACCGCCACCTGGCCGCGCAGCAACTCCGGCACCTTGGGCAGATCGGCGGCGGCCAGCTTGAGCGGGAAGAAGCCGTCCTTCAACTGCGGGAACTTGGGCAGCAGATCGGCGGTGAGGCCGCCAAAGCTGAACTGGAGGGTCAGGTACTCGCCGCCCGTGATCCCGTCCGGCGTGATGGCCAGCCCGCCCGTGGGGCTGTAGTACAAGCGGAAGGCTGTGCCCTCGGCCGGCTTCTCCACCTGCCACATGAGAGTATCGCGCTTCACCCAGTGGGCGTGGGCTTTGCTCAGGTCGCCTTTGGGCGCGCCCGTGGTGCTGACGATCAGGGCGTTGCGCGCCCCGTCAAAGCCGAAGAAGATCTCGTCGCCGTCGGCCGCCACGGTGAAGGCCACGGGGCCGTCCGGCCCGCCGTAGACCTCGTCCAGGGCCTCGCCCAGCGCGGCCTGAGCCTGGTAGGTGCCGGCCTTGAGCGCGCGGGTGCTGAACGTGAAGAGGCCGTCGCCGTCCGGGTCCTGCAGCCAGGAACGCAGACAGCCGGGGTCGCCGGCCTGGGCGCAGCCGAGCTGCGTCTGGAAATCGCCGATGGCGGTGACGATCCGGGTGTTGAAGTTGTCGGCCACCCAGTGGGAGCGGTGATCGTAGTAGAACTTCACCTCGGTCGGCTGGTCCACCACCAGGGCGATGTCGGCGCCGCCGGACTGCCCGCCCTGGCCGTAGTTCTCGGCCCAGGTGCCGTTCAGGGTGGCCTTGTAGCGCGAGCCCTTCTTGTCCTGATCGTTGCCAGGCTGAACCAGGAAGGTGCCCTGCCAGACGCCGTCCTCGGCATCGTAGACCAGCTCGCTGGCGGCGCAATCGGGCTGCCAATCGCCGGGGCAGCCCAGCTCGCTCTGCAGCGTGCCGGGGATGACCACGCGCTCCGGCTGCGGCAATTCGATCGCGGCGCCGCCGCCGTTGACGCTGTCCGTGATGGCGTGTGTCTCGTGATCGTAGGTGAAGGTGACGGCGGCCTCCTCGGCCAGCACCAGCGGGATGTTCGGGCCGTCGCGCTGGCCGCCCAGGCCGTAGTTCTCGGCCCAGGTGCCGTTGAGGGCGATCTTGTATTCGTAGCTGCCGGCCGGCAGCGTGAAGGTCCCCTCCCACAGGCCGGTCTGCGCGTTGAGGACCAGGGCCGTGTTCGCGCAGTCGGTCTGCCAATCGCCGGAGCAGCCCAGTTTGGATTGCAGGGTGCCGGGGACGACCACCATCTCGGGGTCGGGCGTATCGGCGGCGGCGGCCGGCGCCGCGGCCGGCGCCAGCGCGCACAGGAGCGCCAGAATGGTCAACAGGTTCAAAGCTCGGTAGGCCAAACGCATCGACGTTTCTCCTTCGCCCAGGATACCGCCCGGCCCAGCCGGCCGAGCGGTGAGAGTCTCAACAGACAGCGCCGATAATCTCCCAGCGCACGTGCGTGCCGTCCGGGCCGCCGTAGGTGAGGCGGGCGGCCTGCCGGAACTCCAGCCGGCCCAGCCGCAGCGCGGCCGGCGGCGTCAGCACAAACTGCCCGTCGCCGCCGAAGATGACGGCGCCGTCCACCCGCCAGCCCCGCCGCGTAAACCAATCCAGAACGCGCACCGGGTCGGCGGGCGTGGTCAGCTCGGCGGCGCCGCCGCCGGACAGCCAAGCCGGCGTCAGGCCGGCGGCGGTGACGCATTGTCCGCCGCCCGCGCCCGTCAGCCGCCAGCGGGTGACGGCCGGGAAAGCCAGGCGCTGCCAGAGCGCCCAGCCGCTCAGGCCGCCCAGGCTGACCAGGATCAGCAGCAGGCCGGCCGCGCCCGCCAGCCAGCGGCGGCGGCTCATGGTTTTTGCTCCGGGGCAGACTCCGGCGCGCCGGCCTCCGGGGTACGGCGGGCGCGCAAAGCGCGGCGCACGGCCTCCCAGCGCTCGCGGGCGGACTCGGCCGCGGCCGGCGGAATGGCATGGGCGCTGAACTGGGCCTCCAGGAATTCACCCGTCAGGTCCGCCAGCGGTGTCTGGGCTTCCGGCAAGGCCTCGGCCAAGTTCTGCTCGTATTCCAGAGGCGTCTCACCGGGCCGGCGCGGCCAGCCGGTCTCGCGCCCCCGGCGCAACAAGGCTTGATAGTAGAAGCGCACGCGCTCCCGCGGCTGGAGCCGCCGCACGTTGAGATAGCGCCACGGGGCGGACGGCGGCGGCCCAGACGGACGCAGCCGGTCCAGGCCGGCCTGGGCCAGCCGGGCGACCTCCTGGCGCAGGCGGCGGCCGGCCGCCCACACCGCCCGCCAGCGCTCGGCCAGCCAAGGCCAGGGCAAGGCCAGCCGGCGCAGGAGCTGCTCCACCTCCGGGCGCTGGCGCACCAAGAAGAGGAAGGACACGGCGAAGACGCCCAGGAACAGCAGCCAGAAGACCAGCGATTCGCTCCAGGCCGTCCAGCCGCCCGGATTGGAGGGCGTCACCGGCGCGCGCGGCAGGGCCGGCGGCGGCAGGATCTCAGCGGGCGGGGGCGCCGATGAATTGGGGCTGGCCAGGCTCTGCAGCCAGGCCAGGAAGGCGCCCAACGGCACAAAGATCAGCCAGCTCAGCCAGTACA
>JAEURL010000243.1 GCA_016789165.1 Anaerolineales bacterium
TAGAGGGCCGGCTGGTGCCGCCGGAGGACCCCGGCGCGCTGGCGGCCGCCCTGCAGGCCTGGCAGGACGACCGCGCCGCCCTGCGCGTCCTGAGCCGCGCCGCGCGCGCCCGCTACGAGCGGCATCCCACCTGGGCCGCCAGCCTGGCGGCCGCGCGTGCGTTTCTACAGGCCCAGGCGGGTATAATCGCCTCGCCGACCCCATAGGACTCGCCGCTTGACCACGACCGCCCCGCCGTACTCGGAAATTGAAACGGCCGCCCCCGCGCTGGACCGGCGGTTGGACCGTGCCAGCCTGGGCGCCGTGATGCTCGGCCACATGGCCGTGGACATGCAGACCAGCTCGCTGGCGGTGCTGCTGCCGCCCCTGCTGGCGGCCTTCCGCCTCAGCTATGCCTCGGCGGCCGGCATCATCTCGGCCAACAACCTGATCATCGCCGTCGCCCAGCCCCTGTTCGGCCTGGCCGGCGACTTCCGCCGCGCGCGCTGGTTGGTGCCGGCCGGCCTGATCTTGGCCGGCCTGGCCATGGCCGCCGTGCTCTATCTGCCGGCCTACGGGCTGGTGCTGGCCGCCGTCATCCTCAGCGGCCTCGGCTCGGCGGCCTTCCACCCGGAGGCCCTGTCCATCGTGCGCGGCGTCAGCGGCGACCGGACCGCCACCGGCTCGTCCTTTTTCTTCTTCGCCGGCAACCTGGGCTTTGCCTTTGGGCCGCTGGCGGCGGCGCTGCTCCTGGAGCGCTGGGGGCGCGGCGGCGCGGCCTGGATGCTGCTGCCCGTGCTGGTTGGCATTGTGGCGCTGTGGTCCCGCCGCGGCCCGCTGCGCACCGCCGGTGAGCCCGCCGCCCGCCCGGCCGGCCGGCCCGGCCAGTTGCAGCGGCCCTCCCGGCGGACGGTGCTGGCGGTGGGTTACCTGCTGCTCTTTATCGCCGTGCGCCTGACGGTGACCGGCGGCCTGCAGACCTTCATCCCGCTCTACTTCAGCCAGCCGGGCGGCCTGGACAAGGCCGCCGTCGCCCGGCTGCTCACCACCCTCTCCATCGCCGGCACGCTGGGCACGCTGTTCAGCGGGCCGCTGGCCGAGCGCCTGGGCCGGCGGCGCGTCATCGCCGTCAGCATGGCGCTGGCTCTGGGCGCACTGGCGGTCTTCATCCGTTCCGCCGGCCTGGTGCAGGTGGCGGCCCTGGCCGTCGCCGGCGCCACGCTCTCGGTGCCCTGGACGCTCTCGGTCATCATGGTCCAGGATGCCCTGCCCGAGCACGTGGGCCTGGCCAGCGGCCTGACGCTGGGCACCGCTTACGGCGCGATGGGCCTGGGTGTGGCCGGGCTGGGCCAGTTGGCCGATTGGGTTGGCCTGGGGCCGACGCTCAGCCTGATCACGCTTCTGCCGGCGGCCGTGTTGCTGATGGGTTTGTTTGTGCCCGAGCGCCGGCCTGGGCCGCGCCCGGCTTCCGCGTAAAATCTTTCCTGTCCGCTAGCGAGGTCCGCATGTCCACCAAGACCGATTGGATCACGGCCGAACTCGACGGCCTCCGGCAGCAAGGGCTCTACAACTCCATCCGCACCATCGCAAGCCCGCAGGGCGCCTGGCTGCAAGTGGATGGCCAGCGCGTCCTGAACTTCTGCTCCAACAACTATCTGGGCCTGGCCAACCACCCGCACCTGCGCGCGGCGGCGGCCGCCGCCGTGGAGCAGTACGGCGTCGGGCCGGCGGCCGTGCGCAGCATCGCCGGCACCCTGGACCTGCACGGCCAGCTCGAGCGCCGGCTGGCGGCCTTCAAGGGCGTCGAGGCCGCCCTCACCTTCCAGTCCGGCTTCAACGCCAACCTGGCCACCATCCCGGCCCTGGTGGGCCGGGAAGACGTGATCTTCTCGGATCGGCTCAACCACGCCAGCATCATCGACGGCTGCCGGCTCTCGGGCGCCAAGATCGTGGCCTATGATCACAACTCGTCGGCGCATCTGCAGCAGGTGATCACGGCCGAGCGCGCGGCCGGCTTCCGGCGCGCCCTGATCGTCACCGACGGCGTCTTCAGCATGGACGGCGACATCGCCCCCCTGCCCGAAATCCTGGCCGTCGCCCAGCGCGAAGACCTGCTGCTGATGGTGGACGACGCCCACGGCGAGGGCGTGCTGGGCCGCGGCGGGCGCGGCATCGTGGACCACTTCGGCCTGCACGGCCAGGTGGACATCGAGGTGGGCACGCTCTCCAAGGCTTTCGGCGTGGTGGGCGGCGTGGTGGCCGGCCGGCCCGTCATCGTGGAGTGGCTGCGCCAGCGCGCCCGGCCCTTCCTGTTCTCGTCCGCCATGCCGGCGCCGGACGCCGCCGCCTGCCTGGCCGCGCTGGACCTGCTGGAGGCCTCCACTGAGCTGGTGGACCGGCTGTGGGACAACGCCCGCTACTTCAAGGCCGAAATGCAGCGGCTGGGCTTCGACACCGGCGTCAGCGCCACGCCCATCACGCCCGTCATGCTGGGCGAGGCGCCGCTGGCCCAGGAGTTCAGCCGCCGGCTGTTCGCGCGCGGCGTCTTCGCCATGGCCATCGGCTTCCCGACCGTCCCGCGCGGCAAGGCCCGCATCCGGGTGATGATCTCGGCCGCCCACGCCCGCGCCGATCTGGATCAAGGCCTGGCCGCCTGCGCGGCCGTCGGCCGGGAACTGGGCGTGATTCATTGACCCTGAGCGACGGACGCCAGCGACAACGGCCCGCCGTCGGCCGCCGCCTGACCACGATCTCCGTCATTGCCGTGGAGGTGCCATGACCACTGTGAGCGCCCTGCAAGACCAACTCAAATGGAAGAACCGCGCCCTGGAGCTGATCCTGGAGATCGACCGCATCCGCGACAGCACCGAGGACGAGCGCGGCATGATGGCCGCGATCATGAGCACCCTGACCGACGCGGTGGAGGCCGAGCTGGGGCTGCTGTGGGTGCGCGACGACGACGCCCTGGACGGCGTGGACGAGCTGCAGCTGCGCACCGTGCTGGACCGGGCCTCGATCTATGACAGCGCCTCGGCCGGCCTGTTCCGCGACCTGGCGCTGCGGGCCATGAACCAGCCCACCGCGGCCGTCAGCCGCGCCGACGTGGAGCTCCGGGGCCGGCGCCTGACCCAGTGCCTGACCACGCCCCTGCGCGCCGGCGGCGTCACCTTCGGCGTGCTGCTGCTGCTCAACGCCGACCGGCCCTTCGACGGCCCCGAGCACGACCTGGTGACCAACGCCATCAGCCAGATCGACTCGGCCCTGCAGCACGCCCAAGCCCTGCGCGAGCTGCGCCGGCAGAAGCGCGAGCTGGAGACCATCTTCCACATCGACCGCATCCGCGACCGCCAGCAGGACTTCCAGGTGATGATGGACGCGGTGCTGGCCGAGATCTGCCGCACCATCGCGGCCGAGACCGGCTTCATCATGCTCTACGACCGGGCCGGCCGCGAGCTGGAGCTGCGCGCCGCCACCGACCATGACTTCCTGGCCACCGAGGACACCGCCCGCGTCATCCGCGCCACGTCCGAGGAGGCCATCGCCACCGCCAAGCTGATCCGGCGCGAGCAGCCGGCCGGCCCGGTGCGCGCCATCCTGGCCGTGCCCCTGATCCTGCGCGACAAGCTGATCGGCGTGGTGGGCGTGGTCAACCGGCAGGGCCGGACCGCCTTCACGCGCACCGACGTCGAGCTGCTGACCGCCATCGCCAGCCAGATCGACACCGCCATCTTTGAGAGCCTGCAAAACCAGCGCCTGCGCGGGGCCTTCGGCCAGTGCGTGGGGCCGCAGGTGATGGAGCGCCTGCTGACCATCGGCGACCGGGACCTGCTGAACGGCGAGCGCCTGCCGATCACGACGCTCTTCTCCGACATCCGCGGCTTCACCAACATGTCCGAGCACCTGCACCCGGATCTGCTCCAGGAGGTGCTCAACGACCACCTCTCGGCCCTGACCGAGCTGGTGCTCAAATTCGAGGGCACGCTGGATAAGTACATCGGCGACTGCGTGATGTGCTTCTTCAACGCGCCGGAGCGCCAGCTGGACCACGCCCTGCGGGCCGTGCGCCTGGCCGTGGACATGCAGCGCGCCCATCACCAGGTGATGGAGCGCTGGCGCGAGCGCCTGCCCCTGCCGCCCATCGGCATCGGCATCAGCACCGGCGAAGTGATGGCCGGCAACTTCGGCTCGGTCAAGCGGCTCGAATACACCGTCATCGGCCACGACGTCAACCTGGCCGCCCGCCTGTGCGGCGCGGCCGAGGCCGACCAGACCCTCATCAGCCAGGCCACCTACGAGCTGGTGAAGGATTTCGTGGCCGCCGACGAGCTGCCGCTGATGCACCTGAAGGGCATCGCCGGCGAAGTGCGCTGCTGGAACGTGCGCGGGCTGCGGTAGGCGCGCGACCGATCACCCGCCACCTTCACATCCCTCACGGAGGCCTCATGACCATCAAGCTCACCTGGTACGGACACGCCGCCATGCTGGTGGAGGTCGGCGGCGCCAAGCTGCTGGTGGACCCCTTCTTCACCGGCAACCCGGCCGCCGCCATCTCGGCCGAGGCCGCCCAAGCCGATTACATCCTGATCTCGCACGGCCACGGCGATCACGTCGGCGATGCGGTCGCCATCGCCAAGCGCACGGGCGCCACCGTCATCGCCAACTTCGAGATCTGCAACTGGTTCAACATGCAGGGCGTGGCCAAGACCCATCCCCAGCACCTGGGCGGCGGTTTCACCTACCCGTTCGGCTATCTGAAGCTGACCCTGGCCCTGCACGGCTCGGCCCTGCCGGACGGCTCGTACGGCGGCAACCCGTGCGGCTTCCTGCTGACGGCCGAGGCCAAGAAGGTCTACCTGGCCTGTGATACCGGCCTGTTCGGCGATATGCGCCTGATCGGCGAGGAGGGCCTGGACCTGGCCGTGCTGCCCATCGGCGACAACTTCACGATGGGGCCGGCCGACGCCCGGCGGGCCGCCAAACTGCTGCAGGCCAAGCACATCGTGCCCGTGCACTACAACACCTGGGACCTGATCGCCCAGGACGGCCAGGCCTGGGGCGCGCAAGTGGCGGCCGAGGCCGGCGCGCAAGTCCACGTCCTCAAGGCCGGGGAGGCCTTCAGCCTGTAGCCGCGGCCGCCAACCCTCCCGGGCATCAAGCGCGGGCGTCCCCAGGGACGCCCGTTTTTCTTGCCCGGGCCTCCATCCAAAGCCGGATGGCAGACCCGCGCCGCCGGCCTATGATCAGTGCCCGCGACCTTCACTCCACGGATGTGCCCATGCTCAGAAGACTGGCCTTTTCACTGATCGCGCTGCTGCTGGCCGGCTGTCTGCCCGCCACCGCCACCCCGGCGCCGGTCACCACTGTGCCGCCCACCGCCGCCCCGCCGACAGCGGTGCCATCCCCCACGCTCGAGCCGGCCAGCCCCACGCCCACTGAGCCGGCGCCTACCAGCGCCCCCAGCGCCACCCCGCCGGCCGAGCCCGCGCAATTCCTGGCCTATGTGCGCGCTGGGCAGTTGCTGGTGACCGAGGTGACGGGCGGGGTTCAGGGCGGCACCA
>JAEURL010000294.1 GCA_016789165.1 Anaerolineales bacterium
CCATGAACGGCACGGACCTGGTGATCGGCTCGCGCATGGCCGGCGCCGAGAGCCACATGCCGCCCATGCGCCGGATCGGCAACTTCTTCTTCGCCAACCTGCTCAGCCTGATCAGCAACCAGAAGGTGACCGACAGCGCCAGCGGCATGCGCGTCTTCAAACGCTCGGTGCTGGCGCAGATGTACCCGCTGCCGGACGGCCTGAACCTGACGCCCGTGATGAGCACGCGCGCCATCCACGAGGGCATCCGCGTGGCCGAGGTGCCCATCCCGTACAGTGAGCGGGTGGGGCGCTCCAAGCTGAGCGTGGTGCGGGACGGCTACGTCTTCCTGCAGTCCATCGTTTGGACGGCCCTGGCCTACAACCCGGTCAGCATCTTGGGCAAGCTCGGCCTG
This sequence comes from Anaerolineales bacterium, assembly GCA_016789165.1. Taxonomy (GTDB): domain Bacteria; phylum Chloroflexota; class Anaerolineae; order Anaerolineales; family UBA6663; genus SpSt-583. Next base: position 396 of record JAEURL010000294.1, read on the forward strand.
GTGGGCGTGGCCCTGGCCGGGCTGGCGGCCGGCTGGCTGGTGGTCGCGCGCCTCTCCGGCGACACCACCCTTGGGCCGCTGGCGGTCGGCGGCCTGTTTGCGGGGCTGATGGCCGGCTTCATCGGCGTGAGCGTCTTCGCCCTGGGCGTCACCTTCAACTACCTGGTCTCGCTCTTCTACAAACAGCCGGTGCGCCAGGGCCTGTTCGGCAAGCCGATCTTCAAGACCCCGCTGGACCAGCACTTCGGCTGGGCCGGCCTGCTGTCCGCCCTGGCCGGCCTGGTGATGGGCGCCGTTTCGCTGGCCCTCAGCCTCTCCGGCTGGGACATCACCCGCCTGTGGCTGTACCTGGTCGGCAGCGCCATGCTCGTCCTGATGGGCGTCCAGCTCGTGATCTACTGGATCCTGCTGCGTGTCCTGGACGAGCTCAGCCAGCGCGAAGTCCTGGCCCGGCGCGACCTCGAAGTAGCCTGATTTTCCTAGACAAGCGTCGTCTTATTTTCGAGTATAGTGGCGATGCCTCGGGCTCGAGGGATTAAGGAGACATAACATGACAGACGAGACACCGAAGGACGCCAAGTGGGTCAACCTTGGTACCCGCCGGATCGCCAACGTCCGCATGGCGGACTTCCCCAACGTCGACGACATCGTGCGCCAGGGATTGCTGGACCGCGGCCGGAAGGCCGAGATGGTGGACATCCTGCTGGTTAACCCGCCCACGCCGGACGGCCAACTGTGGATCCGCACCCAGCACCGGGTGGGCCGGCGCACGCGCGAGAACATGGTCTGGCCGCAGGTCTCGCTGGCCCAGATGGCGGCCATGCTGGACCCGGTCTACACCTTCAAGATCATCGACGCCAACGCCGAGCGCATGGGCTGGGCGGAATTTGAGAAGCTGCTGGACAAATACAAGCCCAAGTATTACCTGACCCAGGTGACGGCCCCGACCCTGCAGAACGACATGTACGGGTGCTTCCTGGCCAAGGCGCGCGGCGCCAAGACCATCGCCTTCGGCACGCACGTCACCCCCATGCCGCGCGAGACCCTGGTGAGCTACCCGGCCCTGGATTTCGTGCTGGTGGGCGAGCCGGACCTGAGCATCCGCGACCTGCTGGATCACTTCGAGAATAAGTTCGATCAGCGCAACGCCCTGATGCAGAAGATGTTCGCCGAGCACGATCCGGCCTACCACCCGTCGATCACGATCGACGGGCGCGTGGACCTGGCCGGCCTCAAGGGCCTGGCCTGGCGGCGCGGCGACGAGGTGGTGGTGAACGCCACGCGCCCGTTCATCAAGGACCTGGACGACCTGCCGATCCCGCTGCACCACCTGCTGCCGCTGCAGAAGTACCGCATGCCCATGATCAACGGGCCGTTCACGTTCATGGTCACCAGCCGCGGCTGCACGGCCGGCTGCATCTACTGCATTAAGCACGTCTCCTACCAGTATGCCGTGCGCCTGCGCTCGCCCGAGAAAATCGTGGAGGAGATGTGGGTGCTCAAGAAGCTGGGCATCAACCACATCCACATGTACGCCGACCTGTTCACGGTCAGCCGTGAGCAGGTGATGAAGATGTGCGAGCTGATGATCGAGCAGAAGCTCAACATCACCTTCACCAGCAACAGCCGCGTGGACTACGTGGACGAGGAGATGCTGCAGCTGATGGGCAAGGCCGGCTGCACGCTCATCTCGTGGGGCATCGAGAGCGGCAGCGAGCAGGTGCTCAAGCACGCCCGCAAGGGCGCTTACCCGGACAAGGCCCGCCAGGCCCTGATCTGGGCCAAGCAGGCCGGCATCATGAACTGGGGCTACTTCATCATCGGCCTGCCCACCGAGACCGAAGAGACCATCCGCAAGACCATCGACTTCGCCAAGAGCCTGCCGCTGGATATCGCCCTGTTCCACGTGGCCGCGCCCTATCCGGGCACGCCCTTCTTCTTCGAAGTGGTCAAGAACGGCTGGTTCCGGCCCGGCACGCGCTGGGAGGAAGTGGACATGGACAAGGGCACGGTGCTGGATTACCCCGGCCTGCCGGCCGAGCGCCTGCTCTACTGGCAGAAACG
>JAEURL010000308.1 GCA_016789165.1 Anaerolineales bacterium
GGGTTGTGCAGCACGTCGCCGCGCATCTGGGCGCCGATCTGGATGGTGACCAGCGGCAGCGAGCCGCCCGTCAGGGCGTAGGCGGTGGCGTAGGCGCCAAAGGAGTTGCCAAAGAGCAGGATCATGGTGCCCAGCAGCGAGGGCAGCAGGATCGGCAGGGCCACGTAGCGCCAGTATTCCAGGGTGGAGGCGCCCAGGTTCTCGCAGGCCTCGCGCCACTCCTTCTTCAGACCGTCCAGGGCCGGCGCCATGATCAGCATCATCAGCGGGAACTGGAAGTACAGGTAGGTCAGGCTCAGGCCGGCGAAGTTGTAGAGGTTGAAGCCGTGGTCGTAAATGTCGAAGCCCACCACGCGCAGCAGCCCGGTGACGAACCCGGTCCGGCCGAGCGTGGAGATGAAGGCGAAGGCCAGCGGCACGCCGGCGAAGTTGGAGGCCACCCCCGAGAACGTGGTCAGCGCGTCGCGCAGGAAGCGCGGCAGGCCGCCGGCCGTCACCGAGTAGGCCAGCAGAAATCCAAACAGGCCGCCCAGCACGGCCGTCACCAGGCTGACCTGGATGCTCAGCCAGTAGGCGTCCAGGATGCTGGGCGTGAACAGGCCGGCCAGGTTGTCCAGCGTAAACTGGCCCTGCTCGTTCTGAAAGCTGCCCACGAACAGCGCCGTGGAGGGCAGCAGCATGAACAGGAAGGCGAACAGGAAGAAGGGCAGCACGCCCAGCCAGGCCCAATTCGGGCGCAGGGCGGACGGCCGAAACAGCTCGGTCATGGGCGGCGCTCCTGGCCGGCTCCGGATCGGCGGGGGCGCGGGGCCCAGCCAGGCCGGACCCCGCGCCCCGCACGCAACCGGACGAAAACCGGGCTTACTTGATGTCAGCCTTGACCACCGCGTCCCAGTTCTCGGTGATCAGCTTCTTGGCCGCGTCGAGCTGGGCCACGGTCGGGAAGACCGCGCCGCTGACGTCCGGCAGCTTGGCCAGCAGGTCGGCCGGGATGACGTTGCGGGCGCGCAGGTCCTGCTCGCGGATCGGGTGGCAATAGCCCTTCATCCAGATGATCTGGCCCTCGTCCGAGTACAGGAACTCCATCCACAGCTTGGCGGCGTTCGGGTGCGGCGCGTAGGCGCTGATGGCCTGCACGTACACGCCCGCGAAGCGCCCGCTCTTAGGGATGACGACCTCGATCTTGGCCGAGCCGGCGTCGCGGCCGGCCAGCGCGTTGTAGTCCCAGGTGATGCGCACCGGGGTCTCGCCCTTCTCCACCAGCGCGTTGTTGGAGATCACGGGCACCAGGTTGCCGGCGCCGTTCACCTGAGCGAAGAAGTCCAGGCCGGGCTGGGCGTTATCCAGCGTGCCGCCATTGGCCAGCGCCGCCGCGTAAACGGACTGGATGGCCTGGTTGGATGTGCGCGGGTCGCCCGAGAGGCCCACCTGCGATTTGTATTCCGGCTTCAGCAGATCGGCCCAGTCCTGGGGCACGTTCTTGACCACGTCGGTGTTGACCATGAAGGCCAGCACGCCGTAGTAGTCGCCGTACCAGTAGCCGTCGGCGTCCTTGGCGTCGGCCGGGATGGTGTCCCAGGTGGAAACCTTGTAGGGCTGCAGCAGGTTCTCGGCCTTGGAGGAGGTCCCGAACGCAAAGCCGACGTCGATCACGTCCGGCGCCTGCGGGCCTTTGTTGTCTTTGTTGGCTTTGATGGCCTCAACCTCGTCGCCGGAGCCGGCATCCGGGTTGAGCTCGTTCACTTTCAGACCGTACTTGGTTTTGAAGGTCTCGATGGCTTCGCCGTAGTTGCACCAGTCATGGGGCAGGGCGATGACCGTCAGCTCGCCCTCGGCCTTGGCCGCGGCGATCAGTTGGTCCATGGCGGAGCCGCCCGAGCCGCTGGGCGCGGCAGTGGGGGCGGCGGCCGGCGCGCAGGCGCTGAGGAACAGCGCCGCAGCGGCCAGCAGGGAAACAACGTTCAGCAGACTCTTCTTCATACAATGGATCTCCGATGGATGGGGTGGTGTGGCTGGGATGCGGTCAGTTTCAGCTTACGCGCGAATAGAACCACCTCCTTGGATGAGGGCCTCCGCCGGCGCCACAGGCCGTGGAAAACTCACTTGGCACTTGCGCAGGGTCGCTGTGGCGCCCATTATACGCCACGCTAGGTTATGACCAAATTAAGCCGGGCAGTATAATCCGCTCGGCCGGCGGCCCGCCGGCGCAGGGAGCGCCTGTGATCCAGAAACAACCCAACTCGCACCTGTGCTTCATCTGCGGCCTGGAGAACCCCTTCGGCCTGCACCTGCACTTCTACGACAACGGCGACGACGAGGTCTGGGCGGACGTCACGATCGGCCAGAACCATCAGGGCTTCCCGGGCGTGGCCCACGGCGGGGTGGTGGCCGCCATCCTGGACGAGGCCGGCGGGCGGGTGATGATGACCCGGAACGGCCAGCGGATGGGGATGACGGCCAAGCTGGACGTCCGCTACCGCCAGCCCGTGCCGCTGGATACGCCGCTGCGCGTCGTCGGCCGGCGCATCAAGGACCGCGGCCGGCTGGTGAGCGCCCACGCTGAACTCCGCACCCCGGCCGGCCAGGTGCTGGCCGAGGCCGAGGTCCTGAGCGCCGAGATCGATCTGACGCAACTGGCGATGGATGACCTGGACCGCGCCGGCTGGCGCGTCTACCCGGACTCCGGCCCGGCGGCATGAAGGCCCCGCCCGGGCGCGCCCTCGGCCTGGCGCTGGCCCTCAGCCTCGCGGCCGTGGCCCCCCTGGCCGGCGCGGACTTTCCGGCCACGGCCGACGGTTACCTCCATATTCTCCGTGCCATCGAACTGGACCACCTGATCCGGGCCGGGGAGTGGTGGCCGCGCCTGGCCCCGGATCTGGCTTACGGATACGGTTACCCGGTCTTCAACTTCCACCCCCCCTGGCCGCATTACCTGCTGGTGGCCGGGCACGCGCTCGGGCTGACCTGGGCGCAGGCCCTGCAAGCCGCCCTGGCGCTCGGCGTGCTGATGGGCGCCTGGGGCGCGTTTCAACTGGCGGCCGCCGTCTTCGAGACGGAGACGGCCGGCGTCCTGGCCGCCGCCGCCTTCGTCTGTGGCCCATACACGCTCTACAACGTCTATCAGCGCGGCGCGTTGCCGGAACTGTGGGGCACGGCGCTCCTGGCTGTGGCCCTCTGGGCCTTGCGCGCGCTGTGCGCCCGGCCCGGCCCCGGCCCAGCGGCGCGGCTGGCGCTGGCCTACGGCCTGCTCCTGGTGACGCACAACCCCTCGGCCCTGGTGAACAGCGCCGTGCTCGGCCTGTGGCTGGCCGGCGAGTGGCTCGGCCGCTGGCGCGCGGAGCGGCGGGTGACCGCCGCCTGGGCTGTGCCGGCGCTGGCCTTATGCCTGGGCGCCGGCCTGGGCGCTTGGGGCTGGCTGCCGGCCTTCGCGGAGCGCGGCGCCACCCAGGTGGCCGCGGCCGCCCAGCGGCCGGGCTTCACCTTCCGCGATCACTGGCTGGATTGGCCGGACCTGGCCGCGCCGCCCTTCGTCTTCGATCCCGGCCTGCAGCAGCCCCCGGTGCCCATCACCCTGGGCCTCATCCCGCTGGCAGCCGGCGCCCTCGGGTTGGCGGCCGGCCTGCGGCGTTCGGATTGGCGCGCCCGCGCCCTGGCGCTGGCGGCGTTGACGCTGGCGCTGGCGGGCTTCACGGTGGGCGCCGCCGCGCCGGCCTGGGAACGTCTGCCCCTGCTCCAATTGATCATCTGCCCCTGGCGGCTCCTCGGGCCGGCCACCGTCGCCCTGGCCGCCCTGACCGGCGCGGCCGCGGCCGGCCGGCCGCCGCGCTGGGCGGGCCTGCTCATCGCCGGCCTGGCGGTGGCCGCCGTCCCGTGGACCTACTTCATCCCCGCCCACCTGGACCCGGAGCCGGACCTGTCCGCCCTGGCCGCTTTCGAGCGGGAGTCCGGCGCGCTGGGCACCACCTCGCTGGGCGAACTCCTGCCGCGCAGCGTGGCGGAATTGCCGGCGCCCGACAGCTTGGCTGAGCGCTACGCGGCCGGCCCGATCATTGACCGGCTGGAGCGCGCCGGCCTGCCGGACGGCGTCGCCATCACGTCCGTCAGCGGCGGTGTGCTGACCTCCACCGTGGACTTGACGGCGGCCGTCGATTTCACCGCCACGTTTCTGTGGTTCGATTTTCCCGGCTGGCAGGCGGCGGTGGACGGGCAGCCGGCGCCCATCACGCCCAGCGTCCCGCACGGCCTGATCACGGTCGCGGTGCCGGCCGGCGCCCGCCAGGTGCGGGTGTGGTTCGGGACGACGCCGGCCCGCACCACGGCGGGCTGGTTATCCGGCGTCAGCCTGGCGGCGCTGGCGGTCCTCCTGGCCGCCGACCGCCGGCGGGCGCGCGCCGCCGCCGGCCTCGCCCCCGAGCCGGGCCTGGCGCGGCTGGTCGTGGCGCTGAGCGTGATTCTGGCCGGCGCGCGCTTGGGCCTGGCCGAACGGGCCGGCCTCTTCCACCAGCCGCGCTTCAACGGCGTTACCGTGGCCGGCGCCGTCCAGACTCTGAGCGTGGATTTCGGCGGCCGCCTGGGCCTGATCGGCCTGGACCCGCCCGCGCCGACGCCCGCCGACCAGCCGCTGGCGTTCACGCTCTACTGGCGGCCGGCGGCGGCGCTGACGGAGGATTACAGCGTCACCGCCCAGGTGTGGGATGCGGCCGGCCATCTGCTCGGCCAGCAGGATCAGTGGCATCCGGGCGGTTTGCCGACGCGCCAGTGGCGCGTGGACGGTTACGCCGCGGCCGCGCACGCGCTCACGCTTTATCCGGGCACCCCGCCGGGCCGCTATCGGTTGCTGATCGGGGTGTATCCGGCCGGCGGCGGGGACAACCTGGAGGTCCGGGACGCCCTCGGCCGGCCGCTCGGCCGCTTCTATGAGGCCGGCGGGGTGGAGGTGTTGGCCCCCGAGCGCCTCCCTTCGGAGGCGGAGCTGCAACCGGCGCAGGCCCTGGCCGTCGATCTGGGGCCGGTGCGCGTGCTCGGCGTGGACGGGCTGGGCCGCGCCGCCGCCGCTGGCGATGCCGTGCCCGTGGTCCTGTACTATCGCTTGACCGGGCCGGCCCCGGCTGGCGCGGGCCTGCTCCTGGAACTGGCGGACGCCGCCGCCGTCCTGCCTCTGGCCTCCCTGCCTCTCACGGCGTCGCCGGTCGTGCGCCAACCCCTGACCGTGCTCATCCCGCCCGAGGCCTCCGGGCCGGCCGAGGTCCGCGTGAGCCTGGCCGATGCGGCCGGGGGCCGGCTGGCCGGGCCGGCTGTTCTTGGCGCGCTCGCCGTGCGCGCCCCGGCCCGCTCATACGCGCCGCCGGCGCCGGCGACGCCCCTGGCGCTGCGCCTGGGCGCGGGCGCGGACCTGCTCGGCTTTGATCTGGCGGGGGCACCCGCGCAGCCGGGCGGGACGCTGACCGTCACGCTGTACTGGCGCGCGGCGGCGCGGCTGACCACGGCTTATACCGTCTTCGTGCATCTGCTGGGGCCGGACGGCGGGATTGCGGCCCAGGTGGACGAGGCGCCGGCGCAGGGCGCCCGCCCCACCACCGGCTGGCTGCCGCCGGAAGTCATCGCCGACGTCCACACCCTGACTCTGCCGGCCGAACTGCCGCCCGGCGATTACTCGTTGACGGCCGGCCTGTATGATCCGCGCAGCGGCGCGCGCCTGACGGTACGTGACGCGGCCGGCCAGCCGCTGGGCGACGCCGTCCCCTTGGCCACGGTCGCGCTGGCCGCCGGCCCGCCCTGAGGCTGGCCGCGCCTGCTGTTGCGCCCAGCCCCGCGCATGGTAAACTGACCGCGCACATGGCCGCTGGATTTTCATACACCCCCCTCGCCGAGGCCGAACAGCAGGGCCGGCCGGCCGCGCTGTGCACAATTGTCCGCGTGCGCGGCAGCGTGCCTCGCCACGCCGGCGCCAAGCTGTTGGTGTACGGGGACGGACAGCTTCTGGGCACCATCGGCGGGGGCGAGATGGAAAGCCGCGTAGTGCAGGCCGCGCGGGAGGCCCTGGCCGACGGCGCGCCGCGCCTGGTCCGTTATCAACTGGCGGACCCGCGGGCCGGCGATCCCGGCGTGTGCGGCGGGGAGGTGGAGGTGTTCATCGATCCGGTCCGCCCGCAGCCGACCCTGCTCATCATCGGCGGCGGGCACGTGGGCCGCGCTCTGGTCCACCTCGGCCGTTGGCTGGGCTTCCGGGTGGCGCTCAGCGACGACCGGCCGGAGTTCGCGGCGCCGGAGGCCGCCCCGGGCGCGGACCAATACCTGCCCATGAGCGCGGCCGAGCTGGCCCGCACCTTCCCCTTTCATTCTGAGACCTATATTGTCATGCCCACGCGCGGCGTGCCGCTGGATGTGGAGGCCCTGCCGCTCCTGCTGGCTCAGCCGCACGCCTATCTGGGCGTGATTGGCTCGCGCCGGCGCTGGGCGACGACGGTCCAGGCCCTGCTGGCGCGCGGCGTGCCGCGCGAGCAGCTGGCGCGTGTCCACGCCCCGATGGGCCTGGAGCTGAACGCCGAAACTCCGGAAGAGATCGCGGTCAGCGTGCTGGCGGAAATCATCATGCTGCAGCGGGGCGGCTCGGGCGGTTCGATGCGCTGGAGCGAGGCCCTGAACGCGGCGGAACAAGTCTGATCGGAGAGTGGCCGGAATGTGGCAGATCTATCATAGTGTGGGGGCAATTGAGGAAGCCGTGCACTGGCTGGCCCAGCAGCGCGGCCGGGCCCGGATCGTGGCCGGCGCCACCGACCTGTTGATCGAACTGGAGCGCGGCCAGCGGCCGGGCGTGGATGTGCTGGTGGATCTCTCGCGTGTGCCCGGCCTGGATGGCCTGCGGCTGGACGACGCGGACTGGGTGCACGTCGGGCCGCTGGTGACGCACAACCACTGCGCGGCCTCCAAGCTCATCGGCGAGCGGGCCCTGCCGCTGGCCCAGGCCAGCTGGGAGGTGGGCGCCCCGCAGATCCGCAACCGGGCCACCGTGGCCGGCAACCTGATCACGGCCTCGCCCGCCAACGACACCATCACGCCGCTGATGGCCCTCGAGGCCGTTCTCACCCTGCGCTCGGCGCGCGGCGAGCGGGCCGTGCCCCTGCGCGATTTCTACACCGGGGTGCGGCGGACCGTGTTGGAGCCGGACGAACTGCTGAGCGACATCGCTTTCCCGGCCCTGCGCCCGGACGAGCGCGGGATCTTCCTCAAGCTCGGCC
>JAEURL010000339.1 GCA_016789165.1 Anaerolineales bacterium
CGCCGCCGCCCGCGCCGCCCCTGGCCTGGGCCGAACGCGGCCCGCTGGCGCAGGCGGCGCTGGCCCAGCCCGGCGCGGCCAGCGCGGCGCGCCTGACCGTGGTGGGCCGGCCGCGGGAGGTCAAGCCGCGCGAGGGGATGCTGATCGTCACGGTGGAGAGCGGGGACGTGCTGCCGGCCCTGCCGCGCGGCTTGCCCAGCCCTCCGCCGGCCGTCACCCTCTACAAGGTGCTGCTCGGCGAAGCGACCTGGCGGCGCGTGGAAGCGAGCCTCAACCGCCCCAACACCCTGCTCATCGCGGACGGCTACGCGGTGCCGAACGTCAAGGCCGGCACCGTCACGTTGCTGGCGCGGTTCGCCACGGCCAAGAGCGCGCCGCCCGAGGCCCGGCCCGGTGTAATGCGGATCCAGTTGACCGGCCGGCCGGGACAGGCGATCCATCACGGGCCGACCGTGCTGACGGCGCTGACCAGCCGGCAGGCCCCGCGCCTGCCCGAAGGAGTGCCGGAGCCGCCGCCGGTGACCTATCTGGTCTACAGCGTCGAAAAACAATGGAGGCCGGCCGCGGCGGCGGGCGCCGTGCAGATCGACGGCTACTGCCTGTACGATGCCGAGCTGAAGAGCTTAACGGTGCTGGCGCAGCGGGTGTCGGCCCGCGCCGAGCGCCCGGTGCTGTCCGGGCCGGGCCGGCGCCCCTGACTCCGGCGGCCGCAACGCGGCGCCCGGCTGGTGCGTATTGGTTTAAGTGACGCGCCGGGCCGCGCACTTGGGCGCGACCCGTTCGCGGCGCACCAGGAGCCCGCATGTCCCAGATCGACCCGCTCGTCCAGGATTTCCTCGCCCAAAAGCGCATCGCGGTGGTGGGCGTTTCAGATCAACGCGAGACCGGCTGCAACCTGGCCTATCGGAAGTTCAAGGCGGCCGGCTACACCGTCAGCGCCGTCAACCCGCGCCTGAGCGCCTTCGAAGGCGATCCGTGCTATCCGGATCTGAAGTCCATCCCCGAAAAGCCCGCGGCGGTGTTTGTCCTGACCAACCCCAAGGTGGCCGGCCAGATCGTCCAGCAGTGCGTGGACCTGAACATCCGCCGGGTGTGGCTGCATTGCATGTTGGGCACCAAACCGGGGCTGGGCGCCGGCCAGACCAGCGTCGAGCCGGAGGCGGTCCGGCTGGGACGCGCACACGGCCTGTCCGTGATCCCGGGCAGCTGCCCCAATCAATTCCTCCAGCCGGACTTCGGCCATGCCATGATGCGCCGGCTCTGGCGCGCCCTCGGCTTCTTAAGCGTGAATTGAATTGCCGATGACTCCAACCGACGTGGCCCGCCGCCGGCTGGCCAACCAGCGCCTGAGCGGCGCCCCCTTCCGGACGCCGGCCGAGGCCGTGGCCTGGCTGGCCGCCGTCCAGGCCCAGGACTTCGCCGGCGCCAAGTGGGCGCTGAGCCTGCGCCTGGCCGGGGCCGGCGAGGCGGCGCTGGATCAGGCCTTCGACGAGGGCGCGCTTCTGCGGACGCACCTGCTGCGTCCCACCTGGCACTTCGTGACGCCGGCCGACATCGGCTGGCTGCTGGCCCTGACCGCGCCGCGCGTTCATGCCGCCAACGCCCCCTTGTATCGCCAGACCGGCGTGGACCCGGAGGTCCGCCGGCGCAGCCGGGCGGCTCTGACCCGGGCCTTGCGCGGCGGCCGGCCCCTGACCCGCGCCGAGTTGCGCGCCAAACTGGATCAGGCCGGCCTGGAGCCGGGCGACGGCCTGCGCCTGGCGTACATCCTCATGGCCGCCGAGTTGGATGGACTGCTGTGCAGCGGCCCACGGCGGGGCAAGCAGTTCACCTATGCCTTGTTGGAAGAGCGCGCCCCGGCGGCCTCAACGCTCCCGCGTGAAGAGGCGCTGGCCGAGTTGGCCCGGCGCTTTTTCCTCAGCCGTGGCCCGGCGTCCGCGGAGGACCTGGCCAAGTGGTCCGGGTTGACCTTGGGCGAGGCCCGGCGCGGGCTGGCAGCCGTGCAGGGTGAACTGATGTCCGAAGAGGTGGAGGGGCAGGTGCTTTGGTACGGGCCGGCCGCGCCGCCAGCCCGCGCCCGCCGGCCCAGCGCGCTCCTGCTGTCCATTTATGATGAGTACTTCTCCGGCTACAAAGACCGCCGCCACATCGTGGCTCCCGACGCGGCGGCTCGGCTGCGCGCGCTCGGCAATGCCGCTACTTACGTCCTCGTGGTAGACGGGCAGATCGCGGGTGCCGGCCGGCGCACCCTCAGCGCGGCCGAGGCCGTGGTTGAGCTCCACCTGTTCCGGCCGCTGGCTCCCGCCGAAGACCGGGCGGTGGCCGAGGCCCTGCAGCGCTTTGGCGAGTTCGTGGGCCGGCCGGCCCGGCTGGCCTTGGTTTAGCGCTTCCCCTTCCTTTACCCGTGTTCCCTGCCTGTTGCCGGCCCCGGCGCGAATCCGGGGCTTGACAAATATTCCTGAGTTTGTTATATTACAAATCAGTTATATAACTAATCAGTTCTATATGAACACACCAGAACAACTAGACGCCACGTTTGCCGCCCTGGCTGATCCCACCCGGCGGGCCCTGCTGGCCCGGCTAGCCCAGGGGCCGGCCACGGTGCTGGAGCTGGCCCGGCCGTTTGCGATGAGCCAGCCCGCCGTCTCCAAACACTTGAAGGTGTTGGAGCGGGCCGGCCTCATCTCGCGCGGGCGGGAGGCCCAGCGCCGGCCCTGCCGGCTGGAACCCCAGGCGCTGGCCCAGGCAGCTGGCTGGCTGGAGGATTTCCGCCGGCTGTGGGAGGGCAATTTCCAGCGCCTGGACGCTCTGTTGGATGAACTGCAACAGGCGCCGCCAGGTTCCGATTCCACTACCGCGTAAAGGAGATGGTTATGCCCCATACCCTGCAGCTGACGACCCCCAGCGAGAACGAGGTTCAGATCCAGCGGACCTTCAACGCCCCGCGCCGCTTGGTCTACGACTGCTGGACCAAACCGGAACTGGTGCGGCGCTGGTTGACTGGCCCGGAGGGCTGGACCTTCGAGGTGTGCGACATCGACCTGCGGGTGGGCGGCACCTACCGCTACGTCTGGCGCGCCCCGGATGCGACCCGGATGGGCATGGGCGGCACCTATCGCGAGATCGTGCCGGCCGAGCGGATTGTGGCCAACGAGTTGTATGACGAGGACTGGACGGGCGGCGAGACGCTGGCGACCCTGCTCTTTGCCGAGCACGCCGGCCAGACCACGGTGACCACCCGGATCCGGTATTCGTCCCCGGCGGCGCGCGATGCGGCCCTGCGCACCGGCATGGATCAGGGCATGGCCGCCGGCTTTGACCGGCTGGAGGCCGTGCTGGCGTCCGCCTGAGATCCCACTTCAGTAGACCAAGGAGAGCAACCATGATCGACACCCCCCAGATCGTGCAGACCACGGCTCAGCCGGCCGCCATCATCCGCTTGACCATCCCGCGCGCTGAGATCCAAAACGTGATGGGCCCCGGCTATCAGGAGCTGATGGCGGCCGTCGCCGCGCAGGGCCTGACGCCCGCCGGCCCGTGGTACACCTACCACCACCGCATGGACCCGGCGGTCTTCGACTTCGAGATCGGGGTGCCGGTGGCGGCCCCGGTGCGGCCGGCCGGCCGGGTGCAGCCCGGCACGCTGCCGGCGGCGCGCGTGGCGCAGACCGTTTACCACGGGCCGTATGAAGGCCTGCCTGGGGCGTGGGGCGAGTTCGAGGCCTGGCTGGCGGCGGCCGGCCTCACCTCCGGGCCGGCGCTGTGGGAGCGCTACGTGGCCGGCCCAGAATCCAGTGCGGACCCGGCCGCCTGGCGCACGGAGCTGAACCGGCCGGTGGCCGGCTGATCGCCGAACCGCGGCCGCGCCGGGCCGGGCATCCGCCCGGCCCGGTTAGTTTAAAGCGAATTGCGGGGTGAGTGCCGGCGGGCCGCTAGGCGCCCCGCGCAATGCAGTCCGTTAGTCGGGCTGATGCTCGGCCTGGCGCTCGTAGTCGGTGATGATCTGCACCTTGCGGGCCGAGGCCGAAGCCTGGTCGAAGCGGTAATCCAGCCAGGCGTTCACCAGATGGTAGGCCAGCTCGGGGCCGATCACGCGCGCGCCCAAGGTCAGGATTTGGCAGTTGTTGGAGAGGATCGAGCGCTCGGCCGAATAGGCATCGTGCGCGACGGTGGCGCGGATGCCCGGCACTTTGTTGGCCGCGATGGCCATGCCGATGCCGGTGCCGCAGATCAGGATGGCGCGGTCGGCTTCGCCGCGCGCCACCTGCTCGGCCACGGCCAGGCCGATGTGCGGGTAATCCAGGTCCGGGTTGGTGAGCGCG
>JAEURL010000448.1 GCA_016789165.1 Anaerolineales bacterium
GCTCGGCCCAGCGCCGGCCCAGCTCGGCCAACAGATGGCGCCACGGCAGCAGCAGCTTGATCAGGTAATTCTGGCCGTTATCGCGCAGGCGCACCAGGCGCTGGACTTCAGCCAGCGCCCAGCGCAAGTAGGCGCGCCGGAAAGGGTCCAGCCGGGCCGCGAGGCGGGCTTCCGCCTCCGCCCGCCGCTGGCGCTGGCGGGCCTCGTTGTCGGCCAGGCGGGCGGCGCCGTCGCCCTGCAGATAGGGGATCAGGGCCTGCAGCACCAGCTCGGGCGCCTCAATCCAGCGCGGGTACAGCCATTCCGCCTCGGTGGCGCAGCGGTGGCCGTGCCGTTGGAGAAAAGCCGCCAACTGCCGCAGCGCCGGGCCGGCCGCTGGCAGCGTCTGCAGCTGGGCCCAGGCCGCGGCTGGCGGCTGATCCAGCACCACGCTCGCCAGGCCCAGGTCGCGCAGGGTCTGCGCCAGGGCCTGCAGGGCCGGCACCATCTCGGCCTGGATGACGCCGGTCAGGCCGGCCAACACCGGCTGGGCCAGGGTGCGGTCGCCCAGCCAGTTCTGCAGCAAGTCCTCCAGCAGCGGCACCTGGCTGGCGGAAAGGCCGGTGACGGAGGTGTGGTACTGGAGATATTCCACCAGGCGCCGGCGCCAGACGTCCAGGCCCTCCCGCCACAGCTCGGCATCGCTCGCGCCGCCCAGGCCGCGGCCCATAAAGGCATCCACCCAGGCATCGATCTTGGGAAACTCCGCTTCGAAGTGCCGGGCGTGGTGCTGCATCGTGCGCATCATCCGCAGCAGCACCGGCGCGCGCCGCAGGGCCACGCCCCAATTCCAGCCGGCGGCCGGGCCGGCCTGGCCCTGGACGCCGATGCTGGCCGCGATGCTGGCCGTGGGCATGCCCAGCTCGCGGGTGTAGATATGCAGCAGCGCGCCTTCGTTCATGTAGAGGCGGCCGTAGGCGCGGCGCGACCATTGCGTCTGCCGCGGCAGAGGCGAGGGGATCGCCTCCAGGCTGGTGTAGAAGCCCTCGTTGGTCAGGGCCTCCCAGAAGGACCAGGTCAGCGGCGTCACCGGCTCGGGCCAGCGCTCGCCGAAATCGGCCTGTGACCACCGGTCATAGGGCTGCGGCGCGGCCGGCGGCCGGGGCGGCCAATCGTCGTCGCCGGGCACGCCGCCGTGCGCCGTGATCGGCCGCGTCTGCAGGATGGCCCATTGGCCGTCGGCCAGCGCCCACTCGATATCCTGCGGCGCGCCGAAGTGCGCTTCGATCGCCCGGCCCAGCTGCGTCAGCGCCGCGGCCTGGGCCGGGGTCAGGGCCGGCTGGCCGCGCCGGGCTGGGTCTACGGCCACCTCAGCTGTGCCGGCCTCGGCCGGCGCCGTCATCACGGCCTTCTCGCCCACCGCCAGGCTTTTCACCGCCCCACTGGCCTTGTCCACGATCACGGTGTCCGGATTGACCTGGCCGGACACGAGCGCCTCACCCAGACCCCAGGCGGCATTGATCACGGCCTCGGTGCGCTCGCCCGTGACCGGGTTGAGCGTGAACAGCACGCCGGCTGCCGCGGCCGGGACCATCGGCTGGATGACCACCGCCAGCGCCACACCGTCCGGGGCCACGCCTTGCTGGCCCCGGTAGGCCATGGCGCGCGCCGTCCACAGGCTGCCCCAGCAGCGCTGAACCGCCGCCAGCACCGCGGCCTCGCCGCGGATATGGAGATAGGTCTCCTGCTGCCCGGCAAAGGAAGCGTCCGGCAAGTCTTCGGCCGTGGCCGAGGATCGCACCGCGACGGCCGCGCCCCCGGCGGCCAGGCCCAGATAAGCGGCGCGGATGGCCTCGCTGAGCGCCTCCGGCAGCCGGCCCCGCTCAAACTGAGCGCGCAGAGCCTGGGAGGCGGCCTCAAACGACTCCGGCCGGCCGGGGTCGGTGGCGGCGCTGAGGCGCTCGATCTCGGCTGCCAGGCTGTTGGCGGCCACGAAAGCTCGGTAAGCCTCAGTGGTGATGACAAAGCCGGCCGGGGTGGGGAAGCCGGCCGCAATCAATTTCTGCAGATTGACGCCCTTGCCGCCGGCCTGGGCCAGCGTGAGCGTTTCGGATGCGAGGGGGAGCACGAAGTTTGACATGGGTGGGGTCCTGAACTGAACGCCGCAGCGGCTCTGTCAGCATACGGGCGGGGCCGGCCGCCTGTCATTCCCCTCAGGGTGAATTGCGGCCGGGCACCGGGGGAGTCAGACCAGCTTCAAGGCGCGGGCGCGGGCGATGGCCTGGGCGCGATGGGTGACGCCCAGTTTGCCGAAGATGGCATTGATGTGCTTTTTGACCGTGCTCAGGCCGACGATCAGCCGCTCGGCGATCTCGGCGTTGGTCAAGCCGTCGGCAATCAGCCCCAGCACCTCCCGCTCACGGGGGCTGAGGGGCTCCGGCAGGGCCTCCAGCGCGGGCGGCGGCTGAGCGGCGGTAAGTTGGGCCGCGAAGGCGGCCAGGCGGGCGGCCTCCGGCCGGCGGCCGGCCGTGGTCAGCCAATCAGCCAGCACCTGGCGCAGCGGTTCGCCTTCGTCCAGAAATACGCGCCGACAGTCTTCCGGCTCGGCCAGCCGCAGCGCCTGTTCACAGGCGGCCCGCGCGGCCTGGCGGTCGCCGGCGCCGGCTTCGGCCAGCGCCAGGCCAATCCAGCCCAGCAGGACGAAGGCGCCGTTCCCGCCGGCCTCGGCCGCCTGCCGCAGCTGTTCCAGGCGCTGGCGGGCCGCCGCCCAATCGGCGCGGGCCAACAGCACCCAGGCGCCGGCCAGGTGATGCCAATCGTAAGGCGTCAGCCGCGCCGGGGGCTCGGGCAGCGGATTGGCCTGGGCCCAGGCCAGCGCCGCGGCCCGGTCGCCGCGGCGCAAAGCCAGGAGGGCCTCCAGGCCGGCCACCATGGCCCCCATCGGCGCGGCCGATTGAAAGCGGCGCGCGACGGCGCGGGCCGCCGCCAGGCATTCCTGGGCGCTGGCCGGCGCGTCCAGGGCCTGATAAGTGAAGGCCAGGTTGGCCAGCGCATAGATTTCGGCGGCCTCGTCCTGGGTAGCCTGGGCCAGCTGCCGGCCCTGCTGACCCAACCGCTCGGCCTCCGGCAAAGCATCGCGCAGATATGCCGCGGCGCCCAGCTGGGCGACCAGATAGGCGGCCCCCGGCAGGGGCGGCGGCGGCACCGGGAGTTCGTCAGCCAGGCGTTGGCCCAAAGCGGCGGCGGCCCGCAGCTGGCCCTGAGCCAGCAGCACCAGCATCAGGCTGGTGGTGAGGCCCAGGCGCAGCATCAGGCTGGCGGGGCCGGCCGGGATGACGGCCAGCGCCTGTTCCACC
>JAEURL010000469.1 GCA_016789165.1 Anaerolineales bacterium
CGCCGGCCTGATTTACTCCGGCCCGGTCGCCGCCTACGCTTTCGAGCCGGCCCGCGGCTTGGCCGTGGAGCGCGTGATCATCCTTTGCCCCAGCCACTTCCATGACGACGGTCCCGTGCTGACCAGCGCCCACGCCGCCTACGAGACCCCGCTCGGCTGTGTGCCGGTGGACCAGGCCGGCGTGGCGCAGGTGCGCGCCGCCCTGGCGGCAGCCCTGCGGCTGCCGGGCGAATTGGCCCTGCCGGCCGTGCGCCGGGACCGCGAGCACGCCATCGAGATCGAGCTGCCCTTCCTGCAGCGGGTGCTGGCCCCCGGTTTCCAGTTGCTGCCGCTCATGCTGCGCGATCAAAGCGCGCCGGTGGCGCGGGCCGTGGCGCAGGCGGTGACCGGCGTCTTGGCCGGCCGGGCCGGCCTGGTGGTGGCCAGCTCCGACCTCTCGCACTACTACGCGCAGCCGGCCGCCCTCCGGCTGGATCAGGAGTTGCTGCGCCAGGTGGAGGCCTTTGACCCGGAGGCGGTCCTGGCTGCACAAGAGGCCGGCCGCGGCTTCGCCTGCGGTGCGGGGGCCCTGAGCGCGACGCTGTGGGCCGCGCGCGCCCTGGGGGCCGGCACGGCGCGCGTGGTGCGCCACGCCACCTCCGGCGATGTCAGCGGCGATTACGCCGCCGTAGTTGGTTACGCCGCCGCCCTGTTTTTTCAATGAACGATAGCCTCAACATCGGAAATATCCTGGCGTTGATCGGCCTGCTGGCCGTCAACGCCTTCTTTGTCGCGGCCGAGTACGCCATCGTACGCGTGCGCCGCACCCGCCTGGAGGAGTTGATCCAGCAGGGGGCGGCCGGCGCTCGCCAGGCGCAGCGCGTGGTGGACAAACTGGACCGCTACATCGCCACCACCCAGCTGGGCATCACCATGGCCGGCATCGGCCTGGGCTGGGTGGGCGAGCCCGTGCTCACCGCCCTCTTCACCCAGCTGCTGGATTGGCCCCTGCAGGCCCTGGACGTGACCGTGCGCCGCACGCTCTCGGCCGTCGTCTCGTTTCTGATGGTCACCTTTGTCAGCGTCGTGGTGGCCGAGCTGGTCCCCAAGACGCTCACCATCCAGTACCCGGAGCGCGTGGCCCTGGCCGTCAGCCAGGTGCTGCTGCTGATCGGGGCCGTGGCCCGGCCCTTCATCTGGGCCCTGAACGCCTCGGCCGACCTGATCCTGCGCCTGCTCGGCGTGCGGGAAGACCAGGGCGCCGCGGGCGCCTACTCGGTGCAGGAGCTCAAGCTGCTGGTGGAGGCCTCGGAGGAAAGCGGCGTCATCGAAGACACCGAGCGCGACATGCTGCACGCCGTCTTCGACTTTGGCGACCTGACGGCGCGCGAGCTGATGGTGCCGCGCACCGAGATGCTGGCCGTGGACGCCGACGCGCCGCTGGACGAGCTGATCCACCTGGCCATCCGCAACCCGCGCTCCAAGTTCCCGGTCTACGAGGGCGACCTGGACCACGTCATCGGCGTGGCGCATGTGAAGGATCTGGTGCGCGTGCAGCACGACGAGCGCCGCGCCGTGACCATCCGCGGCCTGATCCGCGAGGCCCTGTTCGTGCCGGACACCCTGCGCCTGGACAAACTGCTGGCCCAGTTCCGGGTAACCAAGCAGCACCTGGCGATCGTGCTGGATGAATACGGCGGCACGGCCGGCCTGGTGACCCTGGACGACCTGATGGAGCAGATCGTCGGCGAGGTGCAGGATCCGTTTGACCGCTCGGCGCCGGAGGTGCAGCGCCTGCCCGATGGCTCGGCGCTGGTGGACGGGCTGACCCTGATCGAGACCGTCAACGAGCAGCTGGGCCTGAACCTGAAGGACGAATACTACGACACCATCGCCGGCTACATCCTGGGCCGGCTGGGCCGCATGGCCAAGGTGGGCGACGGGGTGGACCAGGACGGCCGGCGCCTGAAGGTGGAGGCCCTGGACGGCCTGCGTATCGCCCGCGTGCTCATCGGCCCGCGCAAGGCCGAGGCCGGCGACGGCTCGGCGGCCCCTGACCCCGCCGCCTGACCACCCCCCTTCAACCAGATGGCGCTATACTCCGCCCATGTTCGCGGAGATCGCCGTTAACGTCGCCAGCCTCGGCCGCACCTTTCACTATGCGGTGCCGCGCGACCTGGAGGACCAGGTGGTGGCCGGCCAGTTGGTGCAGGTGCCGTTTGCCGGCCGCGACGCGCAGGGGCTGGTCGTCGGCCTGAGCGATGACGCCCCGGTGGAGGCGGAACGCCTCAAACCGATCATCGCCCTGCTGGACCCCGAGCCCGTCCTCACCCGCGCCCAGCTAGACCTGGCCTACTGGATCGCCCACACCTACCTCGTCCCGCTCATCGACGCGCTGACGCTGATGCTGCCGCCCGGCCTGGCCAAGCAGGCCGAGGCCGTCTACGCGCTGGCCGAGGTGGAGGCCGGCGCCGCGCCGGGCCAGGCCCCAGCCCGCTCCGATTCCCTCCCCCAACAACTGCTGACCCTGCTGGCAGAGCGCGGCCCGCTGCGCGCACGCCAGATCGACCGGGCGCTGCCCCGGCTGAAGTGGCGGCCGGCCGCCGAAGCCCTGGTGCGGCGCGGCCTGGTCACCCGGCACAGCCGGCTGGAGCCGCCCTCGGTGCACGCCAAGCAGGTGCGCACCGCGCGCCTGACGCCGGCCGGCCAGGCGGCGGCGGCGGCGCCGCCCAAGCTCTCGCGCTCGGCGGCCAAGCAGGCCCGGCTGACGGCGGCGCTGGCCTTCCTAGCCCGCGAAGCCCGGCCCGTGGAAGTCAGTTGGGTCTACGCGGCCTCCCAAACCTCCCTGGATGATCTGCGCGCTCTGGCCGAGGCCGGCCTGGCGGACCTGGGCGAGGCCGAGGTCTGGCGCGACCCGCTGGCCGGCCAGGAGTTCGTGCCGGATTCGGCGCCGGCGCTTACCGCCGACCAGCGCGGCGTGTGGGACGTGATCCGCGCCCGGCTCGACCAACCCGCCGTCGAGATGAGCGAGGGGGGTGTCTTCCTCCTGCACGGCGTCACCGGCTCCGGCAAGACCGAGATCTATCTGCGCGCCCTCGAGGCCGCGCTCAGCCAGGGCCGGCGCGCCCTGGTCCTGGTCCCCGAGATCGCGCTCACGCCGCAGACCGTGCGCCGCTTTGCGGCCCGTTTCCCCGGCCGGGTGGCCGTCTGGCACAGCGAGCTGGGCGAGGGCGAACGCTACGATACCTGGCGCCGCGCCCGGCTGGGGCTGGTGGACGTCGTCATCGGCGCGCGCAGTGCCCTCTTTGCGCCGCTGCCCGAGATCGGCGTGATCGTGCTGGACGAAGAGCACGAAGAAGCCTACAAGCAGGACCCGCCGCAGAGCGTGCCCTACCACGCGCGCGAGGCCGCCATCCAGTACGCGCGGCGGCTGGGCGCGGTCTGCCTGCTGGGCTCGGCCACCCCGGACGTGGTCACCTTTTTCCGGGCGCGGCGCGGCGATTACCGCCTGCTGGAGCTGCCGCTGCGCATCATGGGCCATGCGCAAGCCATCCGCGCCCAGGCGGAGAAGTACCAGATCGCGCCGCGCTACCAGGCCCTCAGCGACGAGACCCAGACCATCGACCTGCCGCCCGTGGACGTGGTGGACATGCGCCAGGAGCTGCGCATGGGGAACACCTCCATGTTCAGCCGCAAACTGCAGGCGGCGCTGGCCGAGACGCTCAGCCGGCACGAGCAGGCCATCCTGTTCCTCAACCGGCGCGGCACGGCCACCTTCGTCTTCTGCCGGGACTGCGGCCACGCGCTCAAGTGCCCGCAGTGCGACGCCCCGCTCACCCACCACGGCGCCGCGCAGGCCCTCACCTGCCACCACTGCGGCCACCGGGAGGCCCAGCCCGAGCGCTGCCCGGCCTGCGGGAGCGCGCGGGTGAAGTACTTCGGCTTGGGCACCGAGAAACTGGCCGAGG
>JAEURL010000535.1 GCA_016789165.1 Anaerolineales bacterium
CGGCGCCGGCCGTCCTCCGGCTGAATGACCACCACGCGGTGGATGTGGCGGTCCAGCAGCTGGTTGGCCACGTCGCGCAGCAGCGTGTCCGGCAGCACGGTCACCACCTCGCGCGTCATGTGGTCGCCCACGCGCTGCCGCTCCCAGGCCTCGTTGGCCAGGTGGGCGCGGATCAGATCGGTGCGGGTGATGATGCCCTGCAGGTCGCCGGCCTCGTCCGTCACCACCAGCGCGCTGATCTCACGCCGGGTCATCAGCTCGGCGGCCTCGCGCAGGCTGCACTCCGGCCGGCAGGCAAAGACCTCCAGCCGTTTGGCTTCCAGCACGGTGCGGTTCTGCTTCATGCGACACCTCCCCGGAGATGTTTAAGGCGCAACGGCCGGCCCGTGGCCGGTGCAGATCAGGCGCGGGCGCAGGGCCAGCTGGCGCTCGGCCGAGGCGCGGGCCAGCGCCTCATCGGCCGTGTTCGGCCCGCTGGAGACGCGCAGCCGGCCGCCCAGCGTCCGCAGCGAGTCGCCGGCGAAGAGCACGCCGCACCGGGCGGCGTAGAACGAGAGATGGCCCGGCGTGTGGCCGGGCGTCTCCAGCACGCGCAGCCCGCCCAGCACCGGCAATTCCTGGCCGTCGGCCAGGTGCTCGTCCACGCTGGCCGGCTGGACCCGGACGAAGAGCAGCCGGCCCAGCAGCCACAACAGCCCGCGGTAGGCCAGGCCCACCTGGAGCCGGCGCGTCTCGCGGCCGGCCTGCAGGGCCGCGGCCTCCAAGGCGCCGGCGAACACGCGCGCGCCGGTGCGCGCCTGCAGCGCGGCCAGGCTGCCGATGTGGTCCCGGTCGGCGTGCGTCACCAGCAGGCGGCGCACCGCCTCCGGCGGGTAGCCGAGCGCCGCCACGTAAGCCAAGATGCGGCGCTGGCTGTACGGCAGGCCGGCGTCCACCAGGGTCAAGCCATCCGGATCGACCAGCACAAAGACGTTGGCGATGACGCCGGGCACGCAGTAGATATCGGGCGCGATCTGCATAAGCGGTCCCGAACGATTATAGCCCAGGCGGCCGGCGGCGGCGGCAACCTTAAAGTTTCTCTCAGCCGGGACGCGGCTCTTGCGAATCTGGCCGATTGTTGTAATCTTTGCGCCAGCGCCGGACGTCAAACACCGCGCTCTTGACTTTGCCGCCTATTCGGGCCCGTCGGACCCGGACTGGGCGGTAAATCTTTTTGCCGGAGAGGAATCCACAATGTTTGACCGTTACGCCTGGCTGAATCCGAATCTGCACGCGGCCCCGCATCCTGAAAAGGGCGGCATGGGCGTCTTCGCCCACGCCGCGGTGGAGGCCGGCGAGCGGCTCATGGTCTGGGGCGGCGCCATCGTCACCCTGGAGGAGCTGCGGGCCCTGCCGCTGGTCAACCAGCAGCACAGCGTCCAGGTGGAAGAGGGCCTGTATCTGGCCTCAGTGATCCCGGACGACGACGCCGATTTCATCAACCACTCCTGCGAGCCGAACGCCGGCCTGCAGGGCCAGATCGTCATCGTCGCCATGCGCGCTATCGAGCCGGGCGAGGAGATCTGCTTCGACTACGCCATGAGCGACAGCAGCGCCTACGACGAGTTCGAGTGCCAGTGCGGGTCGCCGCACTGCCGCGGGCGGATCACGGGCGAAGACTGGATGCGCCCCGAACTGCAGGAGCGCTACCAGGGCTATTTCTCGCCCTATCTGCAGCGCCGCATCGACCAGCTGCAGGCCGTGCCGGCCGCGCCGGCCCGCAAGAACGGCGCCGCCCGGGTGCGGCGGTAATGGGCTAACCGGACGGCCGGCGCCCGCCACTCCCAATTTGAACTAGCCGATGGCCCGCGGCCGTCGGCTTTTTTAGTTTAGGGCAGCCACTCCGGGGTGGAGCCGTCGGCCACCAGCATGGTCACCTGGCCGGTGGCGGCGTCCCAGACCCCCAGCTCGGGTTTGGCAAACGGGGTGTTCAGCTCGAAGCGCTGGAAGACCAGGGCTGTGCCCCAGGGATTCCAACGGTAGCCGCCAAAGGTGTACAGCGGGTCGCGCGTCAGCGGGCGCGCCTCGCCGCCGTCCGGGCGCATCAGCCAGAGCTGCTTGGTGGCGCCGCTGTCGGCCGAGCGCAGCGCCAGCGCCACCCATTGGCCGTCCGGCGACCAGGCCGGCACGCTGAAATCCGCCCAGCCCGAGTCCGCGCCCAGCACCGGCGTGATGGCCTGCGCGTCGAAATCGGCCAACGCCAGGGTGACCTGCGGCTGGCCGCTCTCCAGGTCCATGTCCGTGAAGAGCATGCGCCGGCCGTCCGGCGACCACGCGCCCACCGCGCCCATCAGCGTCTTCACCAGCATCTCCTGGCTGGTCGCCAGGTCCAGCAGGCGGATGCTGCTCTCGCCGCCGTCAAAGACCGCCAGGCGCCGGCCGTCCGGCGACCAGACCGGGCCATAGCCCAGCACCTGCGAATTCTGATACAGCGCCGCGGTCTGGCCGGTGTCCGGGTCCACGGTCCAAACGCGCGGCGGGCCGTTGGGGGCGCCCGGCGCGATGCCGGCCGGCTCGCGGCTGTAGGCCAGCCGGTCGCCGCGCGGCGACCAGGCCGGCACCGTGCACAGGTCCGCGCCGCAGGCCAGCAGCTGGCGCGGCGCGCGCCCCTCCCGGTCGATCAGCCACAGGTCCGCGCCCTGCTGGTCGTTCACCACGCTGTACGCCAGGCGCTCCCCGTCCGGAGCCACGGCGAAGTCATAGACGCGGCCGTCCGTGTGGGTGAGCTGCTCGGGCGGGCCGCCGGCGGCCGGCACCCGCCAGACCTCGCGCGGCCCCGAAACCGAGGCCAGGTAGGCGATCCACGGGGCGCGGACGGTGAAGGTCCAGGCCAGCGGGCGTTGGGAGGCGCGGCCCTCGCGGCTGAGCGCACCGGCCTCCAGCCGCGCCGTGTAGGTGACGCCCGGCGTCAGGGCCTGGGCCGGGTAGAACCAAAGCGTCAGGCCGTCCCAGGCGAACTGGCCGGCCACGGCCGGCTCCAGCGCCAAGCGGGCCTCCGCCGTGCCGGCCTGCATGGGTTGGGCAAACTCCACGCCGATCGGGCCGAGGGCGCCCACCGCGCCGGCGGCCGGCGGAAAGGTGGCGGCCACGCGCGCGCCGACGTGGTCGCCGGCCAGCACCACGCCGGTGATGGCCAGGACCAGCCCGCCCATCACGGCCCAGACGAAATAATCAAAGCGGTCGAAGCGGCCGGCCATCGCTTACGGGTACATGTAGGGGTGTTCGGGCTGTTCGGCCGGCTCCACGGTCACGGCCGCGATCAGGGGAAGCGGCTGGCCGTTCAGCGCGGCGGCGCGCACCGGCCCGCGCACGCGCACCCAGGTGTTCTCAGCCAGAGCCGCGGCCTGGGGCCAATCCACCAGCATGGCCACGCCGGAGGCGTCGGCCGCGCAGCAGGTGACGATGAAGCGGCTGACCATGAACTGGTCCGGCCGCAGGTCCGCCGTACGGTACACAAACCCGATCACGTCCGCCGGCTGGTCCGTGTAGATGGCCGGGTCCTCGGCGTAGTTGAAGGCCCGCACCCAATCCAGCACGGTCCGCTGCTCGGGCGCGATCTCCAATTGGACGGCCGCGCCGCCGCTCACCGACAGCAGCGCGCCGCCGGAGGCGTTCAGGCCCTTGCTGGCCAGCGCGCTGGCGCCCAGCGGCCGGGCCGGCACCGCCAGGCCGAGCGCCAGCGGCAGCGCCACCAGGGCCACGGTCCAGATCGGGAAGCGCGCCGGCGCGTGGTCGTGATCGTGATCATGGTCGTGATCAGGCGCGTGGGCGGCGGCCGGCCGCCACCAGCGCCAGGCGGCGCCGGCCGCCAGCGCCAGCGCCGCCGCCGCCCCGAAGGCAATCAGGAGCAGGAAGCGTTCGTTGATGTAATAGAACACGGCCCCGGACCACAGCTTCTCGGCCAGGAAGAGGCCCAGGCCGGCCATGAGCAGGGCTTGGATCAGGGGATAGGCACGGGCAGACATGGGGATCGGGTGATTACCAGGCGACGTTGAGGTTGATGAAAAGGCCGGCCAGCAGGGTCATCAGCAGCGGCAGCACGATCAGGTAAACGACGGCCCGGCGCTGGAAGACGCCCAAGAACATGAGCGTGCTTTTGATGTCCACCATCGGCCCATAGACCAGGAAGGCCAGCACGGAGCCGGGCGTGAAGGAGGCCGCAAAGGCCAGGGCGATGAAGGCGTCCACGGTGGAGCAGATGGAGAGCAGCACGGCCAGCGCGATCAGCACCAGCACGGAGACCACGGGGCCGCTGCCCAGCCCCAGCAGCGCGGCCTGCGGCACCACGGTCTGCATGCCGGCCGCCAGCAGGCCGCCGGCCACCAGATAGCGGCCCATCTCGAAGAACTCGTCCACGGCGATGGCCAGCACCCGGAGCAGCCGCCGGCCCAGCGGCGCGGCCGGCGCCGACGCCGCCGGCAGATGGACGTGCAGGTCCGGCGCGCCGCCGGCCATGACCGGCCGGCTGGCCGGCAGCAGCAGGCGCTCCGGCCGCGACTGGAAGGCGAAGACGGCCCCGGTGGCGACCGCGATCAGCAGGCTCAGGCCCAGCCGGCTGTACAGGATCGGGCCGGGGCCAAAAGCGGCCAGGGTGCTGGCGATGACGATCGGGTTGACGACGGGCGCCGCCAGCAGAAAGGCGATGGCGGCCGAAAGCGGCAGGCCTTTGCGGACCAGGCGGCGGGCGAGCGGCACAACCCCGCACTCGCACACCGGGAAGGCCAGACCCAGCACGCCGCCCAGGAGGGCGGCCGCCAGCGGGTGGCGCGGCACCAGGCGGCTGAAATCGCCCTGGTTGAAGAAGACCTCCACCAGGCCGGAGGCCAGGGTGCCCAGCATCAGGAACGGGGCGGCTTCGATGAAGATGCTCAGGAAGACCGTGGTGAACGTAACCAGGGACTCCCCAAGCCCGGCCCAGGTGATCGGCATGGCGCAATCCTAGCAGAAGCGGCGCATGGGCACTAGCGCCGGCCGTGTGAGAGGTGGATGAGCACGGCCGGGCCGCTCAGGCGGGCTCGGACGGCGGGGCAGCGGGTTCGGCCGCCTGTTCGGCCTGCTGCGCCTGCGCCTCGGTCGGGGCGTCGGTGTCGGCGCCGTAACGGGCCAGGTCATACAGGCCGGCCAGGTCGGCCAGGGCCGCGCGCCGGTCCGGCCAGATCTCCGCCAGGCGGCCGACATAGGCCTGCGGCGTCTGGCCGGGGGCGCGGGCCAGCCCGGCCGCCTGGCCCTGCTCAAGCACGGCGCGAAAGGCCCGGCGGATGCGCGCCCGCGCCGCGGCCACGCCGGCCAGGTCCAGAAAGGGCGGCTCCGGGGCCGGCCGGGGCCGGAAACGCGCCGCCAGCGCGCGCAGCTGCTCGGCCAGCAGGCTGGTGGAGAACACGCTGTCCCGCACTTCCCCGTCGTCGGCGGGCTTGGGCACCCGCCAGCGGTGGACCACCAACCAGACGGCCAGGGCCAGCAGGCTGACCAGAATCAGAAGGTCCGCGGCCGTGACCGTGTTCAGCATGGCCGGCGAGAGCGTCTCGGCGGCGGAGCTGTCCGGCTGGAAGAGCGGCGCCGGGGTGGCGGCCGGCGTGGGGGTGGCAGCCGGCGCGCGAGTCAGCCAGGCCTCCCACAGCCGGAAGAGCGGCTCGACGATGAAGCCCATCACCAGGGCCAGCGCGATCAGGAGCGGCGTCGTCACCGCCTCCCACAGCGCCGAGAGCGGCCCGAAGCCGGGCGCGCTCAACTCGGCCAACGCCAGGCCGAGCGCCAGCAGGGCCAGGATCAGGCCGGCCACCGTGCCCAGCCACGGCCGGTTGAGGCCCAGGCCGCGGCTGTAGGCGGCGGCGATGCGGCGGCTGTGCTCGGCCCCGGCCAGCGCCAGGGCGGCCAGGCCGACGACGAAGAACAGCAGCGAGACCGCGAAGAC
>JAEURL010000552.1 GCA_016789165.1 Anaerolineales bacterium
CCACCGGGATCTGCGGCGCTGGAGCGCGGCCGATCCCGTCTTCGGCGCGCCCCCGCCGGGCTTCACGCCCAGCTTCACCTCAGGCGGGAGCAGTTATGCCATCCACTTCCCGGAGCCGCTGACCTTTACCGGCGAATTCCATTTCGAGATCGTCCAATCCCCGGATAACAGCCTGCGCGACCGGGACGCGCTCTTGGGGATGGTGGCGCGGGCCGGCCCCGGCGACCGCGTGCTGGTGGAACAGCTCTACGAGCACCCCTTCTGGGGCCCCACCACCAGCAACGCCGCCGCCGACCCCAATCCGCGTCTGGAGGCCTACCTGGCGGCGGCCCGGCGCGGCGCCCTGGTGCGGCTCCTGCTGGACTCGGCCTACGATGTCCCCGGCGACGTCCGCAGCAACGCCGCCACCTGCGCCTACGTCAACGCCATCGCCGCGGCCGAGGGGCTGGACCTGGCCTGCCGGCTCGGCAACCCCGCCGGCACCGGCATCCACAACAAGCTGGTGCTGGTGACGGCCGGCAGCCGGGGCTGGGCGCACACCGGCTCGCTCAACGGCAGCGAGAACAGCAGCAAGCAGAACCGTGAGCTGGCCGTGCAGGTGGAGTCGGCCGCCGTCAACGCCGCGCTGGCGGACGTGTTCTGGTGGGATTGGGTCCTCAGCGGCGGGACGGTGCCGGTCACGGGCGGGCAGCGGCATTACCTGCCGCAGATCGGCAAGGCCGGGCCGTGACGGTAGAATGGGCCTACCTATCGCCCGCCGAGCCGAGGCCTTCATGACGGACATTGCGGCGCTGCGCGCCAGCCCCCTGACCCCCAGCGAAATCGTGCTGCTGAACGGCGAGGCCTTCGCGCCGCCGGCTGGATTAAGCGACGCTTTGCCCCTCCTGGCCAGCGGGCAGACGGTGGCGGCGCCGGCCCTGGCGCGCGCCCTGCTGGCCGCGGCCTTTCTGGCGGCCGAAGCGGCCGGCGATCTGCGCCTGGAGGTCCGCCCCAAACCGACGCCCTTCGGGGTGAGCAAGGTGCGGGTGCTGTACGCCGAGCCAGGGGACGAAGCCGAAAGCGCGCGGAGTGACCGGGCGACCTGGCCGGCGCCCAGCCTGGAGGCGCGCCTGCGCCCCCTGGCCGCCGCCCTGCGCGAAGTGGCGCTGCTGGCGGCCGCCCTGCTGGAGGCCGAGGCCCCCAACCCCTGGCATCACACGGCCGAAATCGTCCAGCGCCAGCTGGCCGAGCGCGGGCTGCTGGCGACGACGGAGGTGGTGCGGTTTGGTTTCGTGAAGGCGCAGGCTTACCGGCTGCCGGAGGCCACGCGCGCCCTGGCCGCGCAGGCGCCGGTGGCGGCTGTGAAAGAACTGCTGGAGGCCTGTCAGCGGGGCCGGCCGGAGGTCTGGGCGCAATTGGGCCAGCAGATCGACGCCGGCCTGCGCGCGCGGCTCAAGGCCGGCCCGGCGCCCGTCCCGCGCAAGAGCGACGACGAGGACTAAGCGCCGGCCGTGCGGCGCGCGATCTCCTGGCGCACCACCGGCGCCACGCGCGTGCCGAGCAATTCAATCGCCCGCAGCATCTTGGGGTGCGCCACCGTCCCGACGCCCAGCTGCAGCAGCAGCCGCTGGTGGCCAAACAGGCCGTGCTGGAACAGGATCTTCTCGATGATCTCGTCCGGGTGGCCGACGAAGTCCGCGCCGCGCAGTGTGCGTGAGGCCTCGAACTGAGCGCGCGTGATCGGGGCCCAGCCGCGCTCGCGCCCGATCTTGTTCATGACGATGGAGAAAGACGGGAAGTAGTCGTCGGCGGCCTGCCGGGAGTCGTCGGCCAGGAAGCCGTGCGAGTTGATGCTCAGCGGCAGCCGGGCCGGGTCATGGCCGGCCCGCCGGGCCGCCTCGCGGTACAAGTCCACCAGCGGCGTGAAGCGCTCGGGCAGGCCGCCGATGATGGCCAGGGCCATGGGCAAGCCCAGCGCGGCGGCGCGCACCACCGATTCCGGCGTGCCGCCCACCGCCACCCAGACCGGCAGCGGATCCTGGAGCGGGCGCGGGTAGACGGGCTGGTCCTCCAGGGCCGGCCGGTGCTGGCCGGACCAGGTGACGCGTTCGGAGGCGCGCAGGGCCAGCAGCAGCCCCAACTTTTCGCTGAACAGAGCGTCGTAGTCGCGCAGGTTGTAGCCGAAGAGCGGGAAGGACTCGATAAAGGAGCCGCGGCCGGCCATGATCTCAGCCCGGCCATTGGAGAGCAGGTCCAGCGTGGCGAAGTTCTGGAAGACCCGCACCGGGTCATCCGAGCTGAGCACCGTGACGGCGCTGGTCAGGCGGATGCGCCGGGTGCGCGCGGCCGCCATGGCCAGGATGACGGCCGGCGCGGAGGCCACAAAGTCCGGCCGGTGGTGCTCGCCCACCCCGAAGACGTCCAGGCCCACCTGGTCGGCCAGCTCGATGGACTCGATCAGCTGGCGCAGGCGCTCGGCCGGGCTGAGGCGCTCGCCGGTGGCCGGGTCGGGCGTCAGCTCGGCGAACGAGTACAGGCCAATCTCAAACGGCGCGGGGGGAGCGGGCTGGGTGGCGATGCGGACCTCCGTGGGGCTCTGGGCTAGGTCCGCATTTTACTCGAGGCCGGCAACGCGGTCTGCTATACTCCGCACACCAGCGCCCGACCCATAACCCAACGAGGCAGGAGCGCGCCATGCGGATCGCCGATGTGCGGACCTTCGTAGTCGGCAACCCGCCGCCGCACTTCGGCGGCCGGTACTGGATCTTCCTGAAGCTCACCACCGACGGCGGCGTGGCCGGCTACGGCGAGGTCTACTCGGTGCCCTTCCACCCGCACGTGGTGGCGCGCATGATCGAGGACGTCTGCGTCCGGCACGTCCTCGGCCGCGACCCGTTCCAGATCGAGCGGCTGTGGCGCGTCGTCTACTCCAGCGGCTACACCCAGCGCCCAGACCCCTCGCTGCTGGGCATCCTGAGCGGGATCGAGATGGCCTGCTGGGACATCGTGGGCAAGGAGCTGAACCGGCCGGCCTACGACCTGCTGGGCGGCCGGGTGCGCGAGACCCTGCGCTCCTACACCTACCTCTATCCCCAGCCCGGCGACCAGGTCAACGTCTACCATGATCCTGACTTGGCGGCCCAGCGCGCGGCCGAGTACGTGGCCCTGGGCTTCACGGCCGTCAAGTTCGACCCCACCGGCCCGTATTCGGCCTTTGATCCGCGCCAGCTCTCGCCCGAGATGCTGGACCACACCGAGCGCTTCGTCCGCACCGTGCGCGAAGCGGTGGGCGGCCGCTGCGACCTGCTGGTGGGCACCCACGGCCAGATGACGCCGGCCGGCGCCCTCCGCCTGGCGCGCCGGCTGGAAGCCTATGACCCGCTGTGGCTGGAGGAGCCGGTGCCGCCGGAGAGCCCGGAGGCCATGGCGACCGTGGCCCGCGGGACCACCATCCCCATCGCCACCGGCGAGCGGCTGACCACCAAATACGAGTTCGCGCGCGTGCTCCAGCAGGGGGCGGCCGCCATCCTGCAGCCGGCGCTCGGCCGGGCCGGCGGCCTGCTGGAGGGCAAGAAGATCGCGGCCCTGGCCGAGGCCCACTACGCCCAGATCGCCCCGCACCTGTACTGCGGCCCGATCGCGGCCGCGGCCGACATCCAGCTGGCGGCCTGCATCCCCAACTTCCTGATCCAGGAGAGCATCCTGACCTGGGACGGCTTCCACGCCGAGATCCTCAAGGCGCCCCTGCGCTGGGAGGCCGGCCAGATCCTGCTGCCCACCGCGCCGGGGCTGGGCGTGGAGCTGAACGAGACGGTGGCGGAACAGAACCCATACACGGGCACGCTCCTGCACCTGGAGATGCTCGACCGGCCGGCCTGAAGCCGGCGGAGGCCCCGCATGGCACTGATCGCTTCAGCGACGTTCCTGGTGCGCGATTACGACGAAGCCCTGGCCTTCTTCACCCAGGCCCTGCGCTTCACGGTGCTGGAGGACACCCCGCAGGGCGAGGGCCGGCGCTGGGTGCGCGTGGCGCCGGCGCGCTCGCCGGGCGCGGCCCTGCTGCTGGCGCAGGCCAGCACGCCCGAGCAGGCGCAGCGCGTGGGCGACCAGACGGGCGGCCGGGTGGCGTGGTTCCTGGAGACCGACGACTTCTGGGACGCTTACCGCCACATGCAGGCGCACGGCGTGCGCTTCGCCGAGGCGCCCCGGCACGAACCCTACGGCTGGGTGGTGGTCTTCCTGGACCTGTACGGCAACAAGTGGGACCTGATCCAGCCGGCTTAGCGGCCGGCGATTTGGGCACGCAGCGCGGCGATGAACTGCTCCCAGACCGGATAATCGCTGCCGGCCCAGATCGAGGCCCGGAAGGCCTCGGCCTGCTCCACGGACCAGCCCAGATGCTTCTGGGCGTAGAGGGAATAAAAGGCCGTCACCCGGAAGTTGGCCGCGCAGTGGAGCAGGGTCTTGCCGGCCGGACGCGCCGCCATGGCACGCTCGAAGGCTTCGAAATCCTCCGGCCGGGGCCGGCCCCACTCGACCGGGATGTGGATATAGGCCAGGCCCAAGGACTGCACCAGGCCGGCCTCATCTTCCAGGGAATGGCCGGGGCTGTAAGTGGCCAGGTTGATGACCAGCACCACGCCTTCGGCGGCCGCGGCCCGCAGCTGCTCGGCCGTCGGCTGGCCGCCCGTTATGAGCTGGTCATCCACCAGCCGATAGTTGTAGATTGATTGCGTGCTCATCCGGGAGGCTCCCATGCCGGACACATTCCCGCCCGACGCCGCGCACCGGTCCTGCGGCCTGTGCGCGGAGCTGAACGACGAAGAATACGCCCTGCAGAAGTACGGCTGGGAAAAGGACAACACCTACCTGCCGGCGGCGGCCGGCCGGTTGACGCTGGTAAAGGATCTGCGCCCGCACAGCGGCCGCACCCTGCACCTCCAGCGCTGCCCGCAGTGCGGCACATATTACTTGTACCGCACCGACTACGAATTCCTGGTCAACGGTTCCGAGGACGAGGAGTTCCTGTCCCGGCTGACCGATGCGCAGGCCGCCGAGTATCTGCGGCCGGCCGGCTAAGGCTCCAGCACGTCGAGATAGGTCCAGCCGTCCAGGTCCGGCGGCTGAACGCCCGCCTGCGTCATGAGCGCCATGATCTGGGCGCGGTGCTCGGTGGCGTGGTTGATCGCCTGGGTGAGCAGGATCGTCTTGGGCACGGCCCGCGGCGAGCCGCCCCACTCGATCGCCACGGTATCGCCGGCCTGCACCTTGGCCGCCCACTCCACCAGGCCGGCGCCGGAAGCCTCCAGCGCCTCTTTCAGCTCGGCCGGCGTCAACGGCGGCGCGTCCTTGGGCCGGCTATAGCGCTGGCCGGTGCTGATCCGTGACAGGTACGAGCGCTCGGCCGTGGCCAGGTGCTGCCAGGTGTCGCGAATGGAGCCATAGGTGCCGGCCAAGGTGGCGTCCAGTTGGGCGTCGGTCAGGCCCGCGCACTGTTCGAGCAAGCGCAGGTTAGCCCAGCGGTTGTGTTGAAACAGAGTCGTCAGGGTATCCAGCGGCATCTTTCGTCCTCCTTATGCGTGGCACCGGGCTGCAGGCCGGTGCGGTGGGTCATCAGGCCGCTCAGCCTGACTTGGGGGTGGACAGCTTGGCCACGATGGCCGCGATCCGGCGCGCGCGCGTCTCGGCCGCCTTGGCGGTCTCCACCTGCCGGACGAACTCCTTGCGGGCCGAAGGCGCGGCCGCGTCGAAGGCGGCCCGCGCGCCCTTCTTCTTAGCCAGCGCCGCCGCCAGATCGGCCGGCACCTCCACGGTGCGCGGCGCCTGATCCAATTCCACGGTCACCGCCACCCAATCGCCCGCCGCCACCCCGGCCTGCTCGCGCTGTTCGGCGCTGACTGGCAGCAGGAACTTGCCGCCCATCGGCGCGATGGTGCTGCGGTAGGTATGGCGGTTGAGCGTGACCACCACCGCCGGCCGCTTGCTGGCCCCCAGGCCGGCCACGACCTCGGCCGGCACTTCCAGGCCAGTGGCGGTCTTGCCGTGCAGTTGCAGTTGCGCGCGGAATTTCATAAGGCCTCCAATCAGGGGGTTGAGCAATTAGGCGGCGGGTGTATCCAGAAAGCTCGTTAGGATGGGGAGCAGCAGATCGGCGCGGCTCAAGATGTCCAGGTGCGTGGTGCCCGGCAGGAGGGCCAGCTGCGCCCGCCGGAACTCGCTGACAAAGCCCGCCGCCCGGCCGCCGCCCACCCGCCGCCACAGCGCGGCCAGGTATTCAGGCGGGAGGCCGTCGGCGTCGCCGGCCGCCACCAGCACGGGCTGGCGCAGGCCGGCCAGAGCCGCGGTCCAATCATAGTCCTGGCCCAACAGCGCCCGCGTCTTCTCCACCAGCCGCGGCCAGGCCTCCGGGTGAGGCGCCAGGCTTTGATAGAGCGGATAGAGCGGCGTGGCGCTCAAGCCCGCCACCGTGAGGGCGCCCATACCGGCCAGGTCCTCCGGATACCAGCCCTGGCGCTGGGCCGGGGCCGAGATCACGGCCAGCCGGCGCACGGCCGGCGGATGGCGCAGGGCGGCCTGCCAGGCCGCGCCGCCCCCCAGCGAGTAGCCGAGCAGATCGGCCGGCGCCAGCCCCAGGTGCTGGATCAGGGCGGCCACGTCATCCCCGAACTGCTCGAAACTGAACGGCCGGTCCACGTCGGCGGTGCGCCCGTGGCCCTGCAGTTCCACGGCGATGACCTCCCGGCCGGCGGCCAGGCCCGGAATAAGCGCCGCGAACATTCCCGTAAAGCCGAAGCCGCCGTGGACCAGCACCAGCGGCCGGCCGGCGCCGTGGCGCTCGTAATACATCTGCAGGCCGTTCACAGGCGCGTAACCACTGACCACGGGTGCGGGCATCGGCTGGTCCTTTAGGCTGAGGTGGGTGGGCTATTGGCTGGGCTAAGCCATTTGTTCTAGTTTGATCGAAGGCAAAATACACGCTTTCAAATCCGATGTCAATGGGCAGCTTTGAGCCGGAGCGAGGCCCCGGCAAAAGAAACAGGCTGGGCGCGCGGCCCAGCCTGCTGCTTCACTTCTGCGAACGCGCGCCGGCCCTACTCCACGGTCACGCTCTTGGCCAGGTTGCGCGGCTGGTCCACGTCGGTGCCGCGCCGCACGGCGATGTGGTAGGCCAGCAGCTGCAGCGGGATGACCGAGAGCACGGGCGCCAGCAGCGGCGGGGCCGGCGGCAGCCACAGCACCCGATCGGCCTTGGCCGCGATCAGCTCATCGCCGTCGGTGGCCACGGCAATCACCTTGCCGCCGCGCGCCTTGGCCTGCTCCACCTGGGAGATCATCTTGTCCCAGACCGGGTCCTGCAGGCACAGCGCCACCACTGGCAGGTCGCGGTCGATCAGGGCGATCGGCCCGTGCTTCATCTCGCCGGCCGGGTAGCCCTCGGCATGGATGTACGAGATCTCCTTGAGCTTGAGCGCGCCCTCCAGGGCGATGGGCATCTGCGCGCCGCGCCCCAGGTACAGGGCGTTGCGGCTCTCAAACAACTCCTCGGCCAGGGCCTGCACG
>JAEURL010000569.1 GCA_016789165.1 Anaerolineales bacterium
CCGCGTGGTGGCCGTGCAACCCTCGGCCACGCCCAGCCCCACGCCGCAGCCCACCGAGACGCTGGAGCCGACGGCCACCGCCACCCCGACCGAGACCCCCACCGTCACCGCCACTCTGCCGCCGACGGCCACGCCGCGCGGCGGCGGCGCCGGCCAGATCGCCTTTGTCAGCGAGCGCGCCGGCGGTGTGCCGCAGATCTTCCTGCTGACCCTGGGCCAATCGTACTGCGATATGAAGCCGCTGACCGTGCTGGCGGACGGCGCTGGCCAGCCGGCCGGGTCGCCCGACGGCCGGGAGAGCCTGTTCATCACGCCCTGCACGGGCAAGAAGGCCACCGACTCCAACACCGAGCTCTGGATCATGAACGCGGACGGCACCAACGTCCGGCCGTTCATCAACCAGGTGGGCGGCGTCTTTGAGCCGGACTGGTCGGCCAGCGGCATCGCCTATACCTTCCTCACCAACGGCCGCATGCAGCTCTGGCGGGCCGGCCCGGACGGCAAGGACAAGGCGCAGTTGAGCAAGGGCACCTCGGCCGACAGCCACGCCAGTTGGTCGCCGGACGGCGCCCGGCTGGTCTTCCTCAACACCACGCGCGGCGGCCGGCCCACGCTGTACTGGATGAACCAGGACGGCAATTTCGCCAGCAACGACGGCACGGCGCGCTCACAGCCCGAGCAGGTGACGCGCGATGTGGACGCCGCCCAGCCGGACTGGTCGCCCGACGGCCAGTCGGTGGCCTTCGTCGTCAACGACCGGATCTACGTGGTGGAATGGAACCGGCGCGGCTTCGACGCCCAGAACCTCACCGGCAGCGCCGGCCCCAACGAGGGCCCGGATTGGTCGCCCGACGGCCGCTGGATCACGTTTGAGAGCTGGCGGCAGGGCAATCACGATATCTGGATCATGACCGCCAATGGCGGACAACCGGTGGCCGTCACCACGGACCCGGCCTGGGATTACCAGCCGGCCTGGCGGCCCTAGCCGAGGCGAGGGCTGGGCGGCGGGTGAGGCCTCGGGCCATCACGCGTCCCTCGGTTCCCCCTCCTGAGAAAGCCTATGACTGCCCGATTGATTGATGGAACTGCTGTTGCTGCCCGCATCCGCGGCCAGGTCGCCGCGGCCGTGCAGGCCCGCGTGGCCGCCGGCCGGGCCCGCCCCGGCCTGGCCACGGTGCTGGTGGGCGATAACCCCGCCTCGCAGGTGTATGTACGCAACAAGCAGAAGGCCTGCGCCGAAGTGGGCATCGAGTCCTTTGGCCACGACCTGCCCAAGACGGCCACCCAGGCCGAAGTGGAGGCGCTCGTCACCCGCCTCAACGCCGATCCGCGCGTCAACGGCATCCTGGTGCAGCTGCCGCTGCCGGACGGGCTGGATGAGGAGCGCGTGCTCAACGCCATCAGCCTGGAAAAAGACGTGGACGGTTTCGGGCCCGTGAACATCGGCCGGCTGTCCATGAAGGGGCGCAAGCCCACCTTCGTGCCCTGCACGCCGGCCGGCTGCATCGTGCTGCTGGAAGAGGCCGGCGCCACCTTCAAGGGCGCCAACGCCGTGGTGCTGGGCCGCTCCAATATCGTGGGCCTGCCGGCCGCCATGCTGCTCCTGCACCGCGACTGCACGGTCACCATCTGCCACAGCCGCACCAAGGACCTGCCGGCGGTTTGCCGCGAGGCCGATATCCTGATCGCGGCCGTCGGCCGGGCGGAGATGGTCAAGCGGGACTGGGTCAAGCCCGGCGCGCTGGTCATCGACGTGGGCATCAACCGCATCCCGGACGCCACCAAGAAGTCCGGCTCGCGCCTGGTGGGCGACGTGGCCTTCGACGAGGTCAAGGAAGTGGCCGGCGCCATCACGCCCGTGCCGGGCGGCGTCGGGCCGATGACGATCGCGATGCTGCTGCAGAACACCCTGCGCGGCGCGGAACTGGCTGACGCGCGCTAAGGCCGGCCGCCGGCCCTCACGTAATTTCTGACGGGGACGGACCGGGCTCGGTTCCGTCCCCGTTTGCACTGGAGGCTCAGCATGGCGACCCTGTTGCTCCGCCACGCCGAGGTGCTGGTGACCATGGACGCCCAGCGCCGCGAGATCCCGGACGGCGGCCTGTTCGCGCGCGACGGCTTCATCGAACAGGTTGGCCCCACGGCTGAATTGCCGGCCGCCGCCGACGAGGTGCTGGACCTGCGCGGCCACGTCGTCCTGCCCGGCCTGGTCAACACCCACCATCATCTCTATCAGACCCTCACCCGCGCGGTGCCGGCCGCCCAGGACGCCAACCTGTTCGGCTGGCTGACCACGCTCTACCCGATCTGGGCCAACCTGACTCCCGAGGCCATCCGCGTGTCCACGCTCACGGGCCTGGCGGAGCTGGCCCTCTCCGGCTGCACCACGGCCTCGGACCACCTGTACATCTTCCCCAACGGCTGCCGGCTGGACGACGAGATCGAGGCCGCCCGCCAGATCGGCGTGCGCTTCCACGCCTCGCGCGGCAGCATGTCCCTGGGCCAGTCGCAGGGCGGCCTGCCCCCGGACCGGGTGGTGGAGGACGAGGCCTTCATCCTGAAGGACACGCGCCGGCTGATCGAGCAGTATCACGACGCCCGGCCTGGCGCCCTGCTGCGCATCGTGGTGGCGCCGTGCTCGCCGTTCTCGGTCACGCCGGATCTGATGCGCGAGGCGGCCGCCCTGGCGCGCGCCTACGGCGTGCACTTGCACACGCACCTGGCCGAGACGCTGGACGAGGAGCACTTCTGCCTGGAGAAGTTCGGGGCGCGGCCGGCCCGCTACGCCGAGCAATTGGGCTGGGTGGGCGCCGACGTCTGGCACGCCCACGCCGTGCACGTGGACGGGGCCGAGATCGGCCTGTTCGCGCGCACCGGCACCGGCGTGGCGCACTGCCCGTCCTCCAACATGCGCCTGGCCAGCGGCATCGCGCCGGTGCGCCAGTATCGCGCGGCCGGCGTGAAGGTGGGCCTGGGCGTGGACGGCTCGGCCAGCAACGACGGCTCCCACCTGCTGGCCGAGGCGCGCCAGGCCATGCTGCTGGCGCGGCTGGCCGGCGCGGAGGAGGAGCGCCGGGGCGCTCCGGCTCAGGCCCAAATGCCGGCGCGGGAGGCGCTGGAGATCGCCACGCTGGGCGGCGCGGCCGTCCTCGGGCGCGATGACATCGGCGCGCTGGCGCCCGGCAAGTGCGCGGACTTCTTCGCCCTGGACCTGCGCCAGCTGCCGTACGCGGGCGCCGGGCATGATCCGGTGGCCGCGGCCCTGCTGTGCGCGCCGCAGAGCGCGGCCTGCACGTACGTCCATGGCCGGGCGGTGGTGAAGGACGGGCAGGTGGCCACCGTGGCGATGGGCCCCGTGATCGAGCGCCACAACCAGATCGCGCGGGCGATGGTGGCCGGCGCGTGATGGCCTGGCGCCGGCGGCTGTGGCTGCCGCTCCTGCTGGGCCTGGCCATGGTGGTGGCCGGCCTGGCCTGGCTGTTCCGCCTGATCGGCCTGGGCGAGGCGGCCGTGCTGCTGGCCGTGTTTGGCCTGGCCTTTCTGGCCGAGAGCGTGCGCTTTGTCGTGCGCGCGTTTTGGAGCGGCTACCGCCGACGGTGAGCTGGCCCCGGATCAGGGGCGGCTAAACAGATAGAAATGGATGGGGGCCGGCGGCGGTGATTGTGCCGGCCGCCGGCCGGTGTTAGAATGCAGCCAACCTCGGCCAGGTGGTCGTCCCCCGGTTGGACCAGGGACGGCGTCGGGCATCCCCGCCCGTCGAGAAGCGCCGCCGCGGCCAGCCCAAAGGGCGCGGCGCCTATGACATTCTGGGATCGTTACCTCCTTCCAACCAACGTTGACGAAGCTTTGCAGGCCTTGGCACGCGGCAGCGCGCGCGTGGTGGCCGGCGGCACTGATCTGCTGCTCGATTTGCAGCAGGGCCGCGAACATCCGGTGGGCGCCCTGGTGGACGTGACGCGCATCCCGGAGATGACGGCCATCCAGACTGACGGCGACTGGCTCGTCGTCGGCGCGGCCGTCACCCATGCCCGGCTCGTCCAGGAGCCGGTGCTGGCGCGCCAGGCCACCTGCCTGGTCGAATCGTGCGGCGTGATCGGCGGGCCGCAAGTGCGCAACGTGGCCACGCTGGGCGGCAACGTGGCGCATGCCCTGCCGGCCGGCGACGGCACGCTCTCGCTGGTGGCCCTGGACGCGGAGGCCGAGGTGGCCACCTGGGATGGAACGGCCGGCCGCCGCGCCTGGCGCCCGGTGCGCGCCCTGTACGCCGGCCCCGGCCGCTCGGCCGTGGACCAGACCCGCGAAGTGATCACGCGCTTCCGCTTCCGCCCGGTCGGGCCGCGCGAAGCCACCGCCTACAAGCGCATCATGCGCCCGCAGGGTGTGGCGCTGCCGATCCTGGCCCTGGCCGTCTGGGTGCGCCTGGATGCGGCCGGCGAGCGCTTTGCGGCCGCCCGGCTGGCGCTCGGGCCAGCCGGCCCGGCTCCGCTGCGCGCGGAGCGGGCGGAGGCCTTCCTGGTCGGCCGGCCGGCCGACGGGGACACCCTCCGGGCCGCCGTGCCCGTGGTGCTGGAGGAGGCGCGTCTGCGCACCAGCCCGCACCGCGCCACCGCCGACTACCGGCGCGAGCTGGTGCCGGCCCTGGTGGAGCGGGCCATGACCCTGGCCGTCCAGCGCGCGCGCAGCGGCGAGGTGACCCTTGAGCCGGCGGAGGAAGCCTGAGATGAGCGAACTGACCCTGACCGTCAACGCGCGGCCCGTCACCCTGGACGTCAACGATTCTGAGAGCCTGGCCGATGTCTTGCGTTACCGCCTGGGCCTGACCGGCACCAAGATCGGCTGCAACGAGGCCGAATGCGGCATCTGCACCGTGCTGCTGCAGGCGCCGGGCGCGGCCCAGGCCACCCCCGTAGTCTCCTGCCTGTACCCGGCCCTCAAGGCGGCCGGCGCCCAGGTCACTACCATCGAAGGGCTGAAGCAGGACGGCCAGCTGCATCCGCTGCAGGCGGCCTTTGTCCAGGGCGGCGCCCCGCAGTGCGGGTTCTGCATCCCGGGCGTGATCCTGACCGCCAAGGCCCTGATCGACGTCAACCCGGACCCGAGCGAGGCCGACATCAAGGCCGCGCTCAAAGACACCTACTGCCGCTGCGCCGGCTACTCCTTCATCGTCAGCGCCATCCAGGCGGCGGCGCATACCGTCCGCACCGGCGCGCCCCTGCCGGCCCTGATCCATCCGCTGCCCGAGGTCAAGGAGCCGCTCAAGGTCATCGGCCGGCCGCTCCCGCGCCCGGATGCCGTGGCCAAGGTGACGGGTGAGGCGCGCTACACCGACGATTACGCCTTCCCGGGCATGCTGCACGCCCGCACCCTGCGCGCCGCGCACCCGCACGCCCTGATCAAGCGCATCGACGTCAGCCGCGCCAAGGCCCTGCCGGGCGTGCACGCCGTGCTCACCCACGCCGACGTGCCGGGCGAGAAGAACCACGGCCTGGTCATCGCGGACTGGCCGGCGCTGTGCTACGACAAGGTGCGCTACGTGGGCGACGCCGTGGCCATCGTGGCCGCCGACACCCGCGCCATCGCCACCCAGGCGCTCAGCCTGATCGACGTGGAATACGAGGTGTTGC
Organism: Anaerolineales bacterium; assembly: GCA_016789165.1. Taxonomy (GTDB): domain Bacteria; phylum Chloroflexota; class Anaerolineae; order Anaerolineales; family UBA6663; genus SpSt-583. Next base: position 5,625 of record JAEURL010000569.1, read on the forward strand.
CGGCCGTCACCGATCCGGTGGCGGCCCGCCAGCCGGACGCGCCCCAGCTGCACGCCAGCGGCAACCTGCTCAAGCACATCAAGGTCCGCAAGGGCGATATCGACCAGGGGATGGCCGAGGCCGAGGTCGTCCTCGAGCGCACCTTCCACACGCCCTTTTACGAGCACGCTTTTCTGGAGCCGGAGTGCGCCATCGGCGTGCCGGAGCCGAACGGCCGGCTGACGGTCTACGTCGGCTCGCAGATCCCGTATCAGGACCGCTCGCAGATTGCGCGCTGCCTGGGCGTGCCCGATGAGCAGGTGCGCGTGGTCGGCACCCTGATCGGCGGCGGCTTCGGGGGCAAGGAAGACATCATGGGCCAGATCCACGTGGCCCTGCTGGCGCGCGCCACCGGCCGGCCGGTGAAGATGCTCTACGACCGGCACGAGTCGCTCACCGTCCACCCCAAGCGCCACGCCACCCAGATCCGCGTCAAGCTGGGCGCCAAGCGCGACGGCACACTGACGGCCGTGCAGACCGAGCTGTACGGGGACAGCGGCGCCTACGCCTCGCTGGGCGAGAAGGTGATGACGCGCGCCACCACCCACTCGGCCGGCCCCTACGAGGTGGCGCACGTCAAGGCCGACTGCTACGCCATGTACACCAACAACCCGCCGGCCGGCGCCTTCCGCGGCTTCGGGGTGACGCAATCGGCCTTCGCGGTGGAGACCATGATGGACCTGCTGGCCGAGACCCTCGGCCGCGATCCGGCCGACCTGCGCCGGCAGAACGCGCTCAAGGTCGGCAGCGTCACCAATACCGGCCAGGTCCTGCGCGACAGCGTGGGCCTGCTGGAGTGCCTGGACAAAGTGACGGCTGAGATTGACCGGCAGCGGACCACGGCCGCGCCCGGCGCCTCCGCTCAGCCGGGCGCGCCGCGCAAGGCGCGCGCCTGGGGCCTGGCGGTGGGCTACAAGAACACGGGCCTGGGCGGCGGCGCGCCGGACAAGGCCGGCGCCGAGGTGGAGCTGTACGAGGACGGCACCGCCGAGGTCCGCACCAGCTCGGCCGAAATCGGCCAGGGCCTGGTGACGCTGCTGGGCATGATCGTGGCCGAGGAGCTGGGCTTGCCGCCGGCCCATGTGCGCGTCCTGCTCTCGGACACCGATCTCACGCCGGACGGCGGCCCGACCACGGCCTCGCGCCAGACCTTTTTGGCCGGCAACGCCGCGCGCGGCGCGGCCAGCAGCCTGCGCCAGGCCATGGAGTCCGCGCTGGCCGAGCGGTTCGACCTGCCGCCCCAGCAGATCCGGTTTGAGGAAGGCCTGGCCCGCCTGAACGGCCGCACCATGCCGGTGGGCGAGGCCGTCAAGCTGATGCGCGCCGAGGGCCAGCAGGCCAAGGCCCACTACGAGTATTGGGCGCCCAAGACCCAGCCGCTGGGCACCGGCGGCGACATGCACTTCGCCTTCTCCTTCGCGACCCAGGCGGCCGAGGTGGAGGTGGACCTGGACACCGGCGAGGTGAAGGTCCTGCAGCTGGTGTCCGCCCACGATGTCGGCCGGGCGCTCAACCCGCTGGCCCTGCAGGGCCAGATCGAGGGCGGCATGATCATGGGCCTGGGCGCGGCCACCACCGAGGAGTTCATCGTCGAGGACGGGCGGGTCTTCACCGATTACCTGGCGCGCTACAAGATGCCGTCCATCCGGCACGCGCCCCGCATCACGTCTTTCATC
>JAEURL010000612.1 GCA_016789165.1 Anaerolineales bacterium
CCACCGGCTGGACCCGCGCGCCAAACTGGTGGGCGCCTTCCTGTTCGTCGTGGCCATCTCGATCGCCCAGACGGTGCCGCTGTCGCTGCTGGTGCTGGCGTCCCTGCTGGGCGTGGCCCTGCTCGCGCGCATCCCCATCGGGTACTTGCTGCGCGGGCTGCTGCCCAGCCTGCCAGTCCTGGTGGTGCTGGTGGTCCTGCAGCTGGCCTTCCGCGGCCAGGCGGACCGGCAGGGCCAGGTGCTGTGGGAGTGGTGGTTCTTGCGCTTGACCACCAACAGCCTGACCTGGATCGGGGTCGGCGCGATCCGGATAGTGGCCTTCATCTTCCTGGCCAGCCTGCTGACGCTCACCACGACCACCACGCACCTGACGCATGGGATGGAGTATCTGCTGGGCCCGCTGAAGCGGGTGGGCTTCCCGGCGCATGAGCTGGCGCTGGTGCTGACGATCGCGTTCCGGTTTGTGCCCACGCTGGTGGAGGAGCTGGACCGGGTGGCCAAGGCGCAGGCCAGTCGGCTAGGCAACATCGGCGAGAAAAACCGCTGGCGGCCGGACAAGGTGGTGCGGGCGCGCCTGCCCCTGATCGTGCCGCTGTTCCTGAGCGCACTGCGGCGCGGCGAAGACTTGATCCTGGCGATGGAGGCGCGCTGCTATGTGAGCGGCGCGCGGCGCAGCCGGCTGGTGCAGCTGAAGGCTGGGCCGGCCGATGCGCTGGCGGTGGCCCTGATGGCGGGGCTGGTGGCGGCGGTCTGGTGGCTGGGCGCGCTCTCCTGACGGGCGCGTAATCCAATCCAACTCATTTCATTTTCAAGGAGCCGACCATGCAAATCTCAACCCGCAAGATTGTCGTCGCCGGCGTGCTGCTGGCGGTGGCCCTGGTGCTGGCCGTCACCGGCCTGGGCTACTTCCCGGTGCCCAACGTGTCTGATTCGGCCACGATCATGCACGTGCCCGGCATCATCGGCGCCGTGCTGGAAGGGCCCATCGTCGGCGTGCTGGTCACCTTCGTCTTCGCCATCGATGCCTATATCCGCTTCTCGGGCCTGTTCGCGGGCCTGCCGGCCTACGTGCCCGTCGTCGTCCTGGCCCTGCCGCGGCTGTTCATCGGGCTGGGCGCCTGGCTGGGCTACCGCGCGCTCAAGAATGTCAACGAGATCGCGGCCCTGGCGGTGGCCGGCGTGGCCGGCGCCCTGACCAACACCATCCTGGTGGTGGCCCTGGCCACGATCTGGGGCATCCTGAGCTGGGCGATCCTGCCGGCCCTGCTGCCGCAGATCATTTTCGAAGGCGCCGTGGCCGCCATCATCACGGTCGCCGTGGTGGCCGCCTGGAAGCGCCTGGAGACCGGGCGCGGCAAGTCCTCGGTCTGACGGCTGCCCGTCCCGCGCTCCCAACCCGACCCGGGAAGCCGCCAGGTTTCCCGGGTTTGATTTCCGGCTGGCACGGCCCTTGCACCGATCGTCTTGATTTGCGCCGAATATGTGAGTGCTATACAATCGCTTGCAGGGCAGTCAGCCAGGCAAATTTGGGGCTGCTTCAATCTGATTTCTAACGCTTTCCGGCTCGGAAGGCCGGCAGCGTTCTGATCTGGTTTGGGAGAGGACAATGACCAAAACCAATCCGTCTGACTTGGTCAAGCAGCCAGTCGTTGTGGGGGTGGCGGCTCTGATCGTCGGCCTGCTCCTGGGGCTGCTGTACGCCTGGGTGTTGGACCCGATCAAGATCGTGGACACCGACTTCTCCACGCTGCGGTCGGACCTGAAGCAGCAGTACGTTCGGATGGTGGCCGAGGCCTACAGCCTGGACACTGACGCGCGCAAGGCCGATAAGGCCGCCGAGCGGATTGCGGCCCTCGGCCCGCGCTGGGCGGAGGCCGTGGCCGAGACGGCCAGTTCCGCCGATGGCCCGGCCGCGCTGCAGCTGACCAGCCTCAAGCAGGCGCTGGATGCGGCGGTGCAGGCTGGCACCATGCCGGCCGCCCCGGCCAGCACCGGCGGGGGCGGGGGGCTGATGGGCCTGTTGCTGCCGCTGGCGGCGGCCTGCCTGGTGGTGATCGTGATTGGCGGCGCGGGCTTCTACTTCCTGCGCTCCCGCACGAGCGGCGGCAGCTTCAACCTGGGCCGGCCGGCGGCGCGGCCCGTGGCGGAGCCGGTGGCCGAAGCGGCGGAAGGCATGGCCGAGAGCGCGCCGGCCGCCATGCCGGCGCCGGGCGGCGCTCAGCCGATCCAGCGCTTCCTGTCGACCTACACCCTGGGCGACGACGTCTACGACGACTCGTTCAGCGTCGACGGCCCAGACGGCAACTTCCTGGGCGAGTGCGGCATGGGCATCTCCGAGACCATCGGCGTCGGCGATCCCAAGAAGGTGACGGCCTTCGAAGTCTGGCTGTTCGACAAGAACGATATCCGCACGGTCACCAAGGTGATCATGAGCGAGCACGCCTTCCGCGACGAGGCGCTCAAGAGCCGGCTGGCGGCCAAGGGCGAGCCCGTGCAGGCGGCGGCCGGCGATACCGTCAGCCTGGAGACGGCCACCCTGATCGTCACGGCCCGCATTGTGGATATGGCTTACGGCGGCGGGGCGCTGCCGGCGGGCAGTTTCTTCGAGCGCATGACGGTCGAACTGCAGGCCTACCGCAAGCCGGCGGCCGCCTGATCCAGCGCCTTCAGAAAGCCAACGACCCGGCCAGGCGGCCGGGTCGTTTTTTGTTGGGCGAACCGCCGGCCCAGATCAGGCTGGGGCGGGGCCGAACTGCGAGCGGAAGGGCAGCCGGCTGTCCCAGCAGACCAGGCGGTCGCGGCCGGCCTGCTTGGCCGCGTACAAAGCCTGGTCGGCCCGGTCCAGCAGCGTTTCCAGGCTGATGTCATAGCCCGCTTCCATCTCGGCCAGCCCCAGGCTCAGGGTGACCGAGACCGGCCCGCGGTCGGTGGGGATGGGGGCGTGGGCGAGGCGCTGCATCAGGCGTTCGCCCGCCCGCCGCGCCTCGGGCATATCGGTTTCCGGCATCAGGACCACAAACTCCTCGCCGCCGTAGCGCCCGATGATGTCCACATCGCGCAGGCTCTCGCGGAAGCCGGCCGCCACCGCGCGCAGCACCTGGTCCCCGGCCAGGTGGCCGCGCGTGTCGTTGACGCGCTTGAAATGGTCGATGTCGGCGATCAGGATGGTCAGCGGCGAGTGGTGGCGGGCCACGCGCTCGAACTCGCGCTGGCCCAGATCGAAGAAGTGCCGGCGGTTGTAGAGCCGGGTGAGCGGGTCCAGGTTGGCCAGGCGCTGGGTGTTGGCGAACAGGCGGGCGTTTTCAAAGGCGATGGCGGCCTGCGCGGCCAGCATCTCCAGCAGCATCTGGTCGTCGGCGCTGTAGGCGTCGGGCGTGCTGCCCTGGACGGCCAGCAGGCCGAGCAGGCGGTCGCCGGCGCGGAGCGGGACCGCCAGGATAGCGCGCAGCGGCGCGCGGTCGGCGGCGTCAAACTCGGCGGGCTCGAAGTGGTTGCCGCGCACCGTGACGCCGGTGGCCATGATGTGCGCGTGGATCCGGGCCAGGGCCGTGGAGAGGCCGCTGTTGGCGCGCCGCCCGTGCTCGAAGTGGAAGACGTCCTCGGTCCGGG
>JAEURL010000614.1 GCA_016789165.1 Anaerolineales bacterium
GCCTCCGGCGAGTTTCAATCGCCGGCCGGCCGCACCCTGTATGCCTCCGTCTCGCCCATCATCAGCGGCGACGGCGCCACGCTCGGCCGCGTCTGCATCCTGCGCGACGTGACGCATTTCAAAGAGCTGGACATGATGAAGTCCGAGTTCGTGGCCACCGTCAGCCACGACCTGCGCGCGCCGCTCACCTTCATGCGCGGCTATGCCACCATGCTGCCCATGGTCGGCGCGCTGACGGACAAACAGCGCGAGTTCGCGGACAAGATCGTCATCGGCATCGAGCAGATGACCAAGCTCATCGATGACCTGCTTGATCTGGGGCGGGTGGAGGCCGGCGTGGGCCTGGCCAAGGAGCCCTGCCAGTTGGACGAGATCGTCCACGGGTTGGTGGATACCCTCAGCCCGGTGGCCGCCAACAAGGGCCTGACCCTGCAGACCGATATTCCGCGCGATCTGCCGCTTCTTTCGGGCGACCCCACCCTCTTGCGTCAGGCGGTCACCAACCTGGTGGACAACGCCATCAAATACACGCCCACCGGCGGCCAGGTGCGCATTCAGATGCTGGCCGATAACGGCGTGATCCGCGTGGCCGTTTCCGACAGCGGCGTGGGCATCGCGCTGGCTGATCAGGCGCACCTCTTCGAGAAGTTCTTCCGCGTCAAACAGCGCGGCAGCACCCAGGTGAAGGGGTCCGGCCTGGGGCTGGCGATTGTCAAGTCGATTGTGGAACGGCATGGGGGGCGGGTGTGGATGGAGAGCAAGCTGGGGCAGGGCAGCACTTTTTATATGGAAATCCCGCGTGAGGCCGCCCCGGCCGTCACGCGGCCGGCCTGAACCGCCGACCAGGGGGGAGCTGGTGCGACGCGCCAGCCGAAAATTGACTGTTGACTCACGGCGCATTATTGATAAAATGCTAGTTCCGAATGTTTACGCCTGTTGGTGACGGTTTTCTCAATCCCCGCCATTCTCCAACAACCGCACTAGGAGCTTCGCATGTCCAATGTCCTGGGAAGCAAATCATACGCGCGCATTAAGGACGTCCTGACGCTCCCCTCGCTCATCGAAGTCCAGCTGGAGTCCTTTAACTGGTTCCGCCAAGACGGCTTGGCCGAATTGTTTGAGGAAGTCTCGCCGATCGAATCGTTCAACGGTGGCATGCAGCTCTGGTTCCCGTGCCGGCGCGTTGAGCAGATGGGTTTCAGCCTTAAATACTGGTTCGAAGAGCCCAAGCACAGCATTGAGGAGTGCGTCGAGCGCGATATCACTTTTGCGGCCCCGCTGTATGTGTCGGTTCTGCTGACCGGCACCGAGGTCTCCAGCCCGGTCAAGAACGACATCTTCCTGGGCGATTTCCCGTTGATGACCGACAACGGCACCTTCATCATCAACGGCACCGAGCGCGTGGTCGTCTCGCAGCTGATCCGGTCGCCGGGCGTGTACTTTGAGGCGGAGGAGGATCGCACCTCCGGCCGGCGCTTGGCCATGGCCAAGCTCATCCCGGACCGCGGCGCCTGGATGGAGTTTGAGACGCGCAAGAGCGATTATCTGACGCTCAAGTTCAACCGCAAGCGCACCGTCCCGGTCACCATCCTGCTGCGCGCCCTGGCCGCCGTCAGCGACGGCCTGGAGAATTCGCCCATCAAGCAGGGCACCGAGGACGAGATCCTGGCCCTCTTCCAGGATGTGGACACCAACCCGGATCACCTCTTCATCCCGGCCACCCTGCGCCAGGAGCCGACCTGGGGCGAGAATACGCGCGACAAGCGCACGGTGGCCGAGGAGGCCCTGGTCGAGTTTTACAAGCGCATGCGGCCGGGTGATCCGCCCACCCTGGACAACGCCCGCGAGTTCCTGCTCCAGCAGTTGTTTGACCAGCGCCGCTATGACCTGGAGCGGGTGGGGCGCTACAAGCTGAACCAAAAGCTCGGCCTGACCGAGGTCGTGCCGCTCAGCCACCGCACCGTCACCGCCTGGGACATCATCAACGTCCTCAAGCGCATGATCAACATCAACAACGCGGTGGAGGACACGGACGATATTGACCACCTCGGCAACCGCCGGGTTAAGACGGTTGGCGAACTGATCCAGAACAAGATGCGCGTTGGCCTGCGCCGCATGGAGCGCGTGGTCAAGGAGCGCATGTCCATCCGCGAAAGCGACAATGTCACGCCGCTCACGCTGGTGAACATCCGCCCGATCGTGGCCGCCATCCGCGAATTCTTCGGCTCCAGCCAGCTGTCGCAGTTCATGGATCAGACCAACCCGCTGGCCGAGCTGACCCACAAGCGCACGCTCTCGGCCCTTGGCCCGGGCGGTCTGCGCCGCGAGCGCGCCGGCTTCGACGTCCGCGACGTGCACCACTCGCACTACGGCCGGATCTGCCCGATTGAGACGCCGGAAGGCCCGAACATCGGCCTGATCGGCCGGCTGGGCTCGTACGCCAAGGTCAACGCCTTCGGCTTCATCGAGACGCCCTATCGCAAGGTCGTGCGCTGGCTGCCGGTGGACGACAAGCGTCTGATCGGCCGCAAGCTGCGCGAGGACGTGACCGATGCCAAGACCGGCGAAACCCTGGCGGCCGAGGGCGACGAGCTGACCAAGGACCTGCTCAAGAAGATCGGGCGCGTCAAGCAGGAAGTGGACATCGTGCCGTTTGTCTCAGAAGACATCCACTACCTGTCGGCCGACGCCGAAGACCGCTACACCATCGCCCAGGCGACCACGCCGCTGAACGACCAGATGGAGTTCCTGCGCGCCCGGCCGTCCTGCCGGCACGCCTCCAAATTCCTGTTCGCGCCGCCCGAGCGCATCGACTACATGGACGTGGCCCCGCGCCAGATCGTGGGCATCAGCGCCGCGCTGATCCCATTCCTGGAGCACGACGACGCCAACCGCGCCCTGATGGGCTCCAACATGCAGCGCCAGGCCGTGCCGCTCCTGCGCCCGGAGATCCCGATCGTTTCGACGGGCATGGAGAAGCAGGCCGCCCTCGATTCCGGCCAGGTTCTGACGGCTGACGAGGACGGCGACGTCATCTCGGTCACCGGCAAGGAGATCATCGTCCAGAGCGGCAACAAGAAGCGCGCCTACCGCCTGCGCAAATACACGCGCTCCAACCAGAGCACCTGTATCGACCAGCGGCCGGCCGTCACCAAGGGCCAGCGCGTCAAGAAGGGCGACGTCATCGCCGACTCGTCCTCTACGGACCACGGCGAGATCGCCCTGGGCCAGAACGTCCTGGTGGCCTTCCTGTCTTGGGAGGGCGGCAACTACGAGGACGCCATCCTGATCTCCGAGCGCATGGTGCGCGAGGACAAGTTCACGTCCATCCACATTGAGAAGCACGAGGTGGAAGCGCGCGATACGCGCCTGGGCCCGGAGGAGATCACCTACGACATTCCGAATGTCGGCGAGGAGGCTCTCAAGGACCTGGACGAGCACGGCATCATCCGCATCGGCGCCGAGGTCGGCCCCAACGACATCCTGGTGGGCAAGATCACGCCCAAGGGCGAGAAGGAGCTGACGCCGGAGGAGAAGCTGCTGCGCGCGATCTTCGGCGAGAAGGCGCGCGAGGTGAAGGACTCGTCCCTGCGCCTGCCGCACGGCGAGCGCGGCAAGGTCATCGACGTCAAGGTCTTCACCCGGGATGAGCACCGTGATCTGCCGGCCGGCGTGGAGAAGATGGTGCGCGTCTCGGTGGCCCAGCGGCGCAAGATCTCCGAGGGTGACAAGATGGCCGGCCGCCACGGCAACAAGGGCGTGGTCAGCCGCATCCTGCCGATCGAGGACATGCCGTTCCTGCCGGACGGGCGCCCGGTGGATATCATCCTGAACCCGATCGGCGTGCCGAGC
>JAEURL010000616.1 GCA_016789165.1 Anaerolineales bacterium
CCACCAGGTCATGGGCCAGGGATAACTCGTGCATCGAGGGGCATTCTAGCAGACGGCGGAAAAAAATTCGGCCCGGAGGGGGCTCCGGGCCGAGGGGCGCTTACTCTTCGCCGGCGTCGCGGCGGCGGCGCTTGTTGATGCGGCGGATGGCTTTCTTCTTCTCAATCCGGCGCACCTCGCTCTTGGACACAAACCAGCGCTTGTTGCGCAGTTGCGTGAGGATGCCGCTGCGCATCACTTTCTTCTTGAAGCGCTTGAGCAGCTGGTCCTGGCTTTCGTTGGGGCGCAGTACGACTCGGGTCATGGGATTCACCTCCCTTCACGGGAGCGTTATGGTCGGAACTAAAGCGGGCGGGAGTCTACCTTAAGGAAGGCGGGATTGTCAATTGGCAGGTTCTGGCCTACTCCGCCAGCACCTCGGAGTCCTTGGCCTTCCAGACCTTGCTAGCCCGGTCGATGAACAGCACGCCATCCAGGTGGTCGATCTCGTGCTGGAAGATGCGCGCCAGCCAGCCCGTGGCCTTGATCTTCACCGGCCGGCCCTTGCGGTTGAGGGCCCGCACCGTCACCGCCTGGTGGCGCAGCACATTGCCGGCGTAGCCGGGGATCGAGAGGCAGCCTTCGGCGCCATCCACCAGCGCCTCCGAGCGCTGGGTGATCTCGGGGTTGATCAGCACGAACAGCTTCAGCGCCGGCGGCTCGGCGTCTTCCGGCAGGTCTTCCGAGCCGGGCGCGTATTCGATGACGGCCAACCGCTGGCTGACGGCCACCTGCGGCGCGGCCAAGCCCACGCCCGGCGCCGCGCGCATGGTCTCGATCATGTCGTCGATCAGGCGCTGCAGGGCCGCGTCGGCCACGTCTTTGACGGCGTGCGCCTTCTTGCGCAGCACGGGGTTGTCAGGGGTGATGATGGTTCGCAGGGTCATGGTCTTGGCCGGCGCGGCTTCAGCCGCCTTTCTGATTGGCGTCGTTGCGTTCCACGTCTTTGGTGGCTAAGTAATAGGCGCTCAGCACCTCGGCCAGGTCCTCGCGTTGACGGGCCAGGTTCTGGCGGTTCTTGCGGAGCTTGAGCGCCTCGATGCGGCGTTGGATGTCCTCCTGGACGCCGGGCGGGTCGTAGACGTCGTCGAACGTGAACTCCTTGCCGGGGATGGTGGCGATCACGTTGCCGTAGTTCAGCATACGGCTCAGCCAGGTGGGCCGCTCGGCGCGCAGGCCCTGGATGTTCTCCAGCGAGGCCGAGTCGCGGGTCTCGCGGCCCAGCGGCCGGCGGTAGATATCGATGATCTGGTCCTGGGTTACCTGGTATAGGTCGTTGCGCCAGTCCTGGAACTCGTACAGCCACCACAGGGCCAGCGGAATGAAGAGCACCAGCGCCACCAGCAGCAGCACCGGCAGCGGCACGGCCGGGATGAAGCCGGCCAACCCCAGGCCCGCCAGCCCGACGGTGGCCAGCATGAAGGCGGACTGCACCCAGATATCGCGGATCAGCAGACACCAGTGCTTGCGGTTGATGATCGTGTCGCCCTGATCGTAGCGCAGCTGCAGCGAGAAAAACGCCGGCCCGCGCGCCGCCGGCCGGCTGGCCGGCCCGGCCGCGCCCCCGCCTCCGCCGCCGGCCTCGGCCGGGGGCGGCTCCACGCGCGGCGTGGCCATGGGCGGGGCGATCCGGTCGCGGATGGCGGCTTTGAGGGTGTTGACCTCGCCCTCGCGCACCCGGGTCTTGGACCGGTTCAGGTGCTCGGTGATCAGCGCCGCCACAATCTGGGGATAGCTGATGGCGCGCATCACCAGCGGCTTGGAGAGGGTCTTGACGGTCACGTCGCCGTACTCCAGCAGCCGGTCGGCCAGGTTCTCGGTGCCGGCGCCGACGGCCGTGAGCGCGCTCATGCTCACCGTGTTGCGGCTGTCGTAGATCAGGGCGACCTTTTCCACGTAGACCACGCGCTGGCTGGTGACGAGGTAGAAATCGTTGCCCCAGTCCACGTACACCCAGGCGATCCAGCCGGCGGCCGGCAGGCCGAGCAGCAGGCCCGTCCACAGCGCGGCGCCCGGGCTCAGCAGCGTGAGGGCGACGCCGGCCAGCACGGCCACCACCACGGCCGCCACGATGGGCAGGAACAGGGACTGCCACAGCAGCCAGGTGTGGCGGCGGATGATCAGGTAGACGGTCTCGCTCGACCCCAGCCATTCCCACCGCCGGCCGAAGAGCCAGGCGCGCGTCTCGGCCGTCAACTGCAGGGCGATGGCGCAGGCGGAATGCTGCTGGAGCAGCTCGGCCAGGGTCTTGGCCGGCAGGCGCAGCAACTGGGCCTCTCCCAGAGCCGTGGCCGTGTAGGGGTGTGCGCCGCCCAGCGCGGCCTCGGCCCCGAAGAAGTCGCCGGCCTCCAGGGTCTGATGGTGGGTGGACGGGGAGGCTGTCAGCCGGACGCGCCCGCGGTCGATGATGTAGAAGTGTGAGCCGGCCTGGCCCTCGACGCAGATCGCTTCGCCGCCGGCGCGCGTCTCGCGCTCCAGCTGCCGCGTCAGTTCCACCAGTTGCTCGTCGCGCAGGCTCCGGAAGAGGTGCATGGGCCGGAGCCGGTTGAAGACGAGCAGGGCGCGCCGATCCAGGTCCATACGCGGTCATTCTAGCATAGGGACGATTCAGGGCCGGCCGGCCGCGCGCAACGGATTACAATGGATTACGTATTGACCAGGAGAGACTGCGCCCAAGGAAGATGCGATGACCGCCTGGCAGCCCCCGCCTGAGTTTGTCCCGGTCGCCTCCGCCCTGGAAGGCGTGACCGTGTACGCGCCGCGCCCGCCGGCCGAGACGCCCGAGCCGCGGCCGCTTTTCCAGTGCCCGCAGTGCGGAGCGGCCACCCGCTACGACGTGGCGGCCGGCGGGGTGGCCTGTGAGCACTGCGGCTATACCGCCCCGGTGCGCGCCCAGACCGTGGGCCAGGCCGCGGCCCAGGCCGAATTCACGCTGGAGGCCCTGCAGTCCGGCGCCCGGACCCCGTCCGCCGCCCAAGCCGATGGGCAGGCCCAGGGGGGCTGGGGCGTGGAGCGCCCGGAAATGCACTGCAATGCCTGCGGCGCGGACCTGGCGCTGGAGGCCGGCGCGCTCAGCGCTACCTGCCCCTTCTGCGCCTCCAACCAGGTGGTGGTGCGCGCGGCCGCCCAGGACCGGCTGCGCCCCAACTACCTGGTGCCGTTCAAGATCAAGCCGGAGGAGACCAAGGCCCGCGCGCGGACCTGGCTGGGGCAGGGCTGGTATCACCCGGACGCCCTGGCCGGCTCGGCCTTTATTGAGCACTTCGCCGGCATCTACCTGCCGTACTGGACCTTCGACGCCCACATCACGGCCGACTGGCGGGCGGAGGTGGGCTATGAGCACCAGGAGCGCTATTACGACTCCGGCGATAAGACCTGGAAGACGCGCACCGTCATCAAGTGGCGCTGGGAAAACGGGCGCGTGGCCGTGACCGTGGATGACCTGCCGGTGCCCGGCACCTCCCGCGTCAGCGCCCTCCTGCTGGAGCGGCTGCAGCCGTTTGACCTGGGCGCCCTGGCGGCCTACACGCCGGACTTTCTGGCCGGCTGGCAGGCCCAGAGCTACGACGTCCCCCTGCCGCGCGCCTGGGAGGCCGGCAAGAACGTCATGCGCGAGCGCGCCCGGCAGGCCTGCCGGGAGGACATCCACTCCGGCCATGTCCGCAATTTCAGCATGACCGCCGATTTCGCCGACGAAGCCTGGCGCTACGTGCTGCTGCCCGTCTACGCCGCGGCCTATCGCTTCGAAGGCCAGGTCTATCAGGTGCTGGTGAACGGCCAGACCGGCGTGGTGGCCGGCCAGAAACCCGTGGCCTGGTGGAAGATCTGGCTGGCCATTGCGGCCATGCTGGCGCCCGGCCTGTGCGCGGGCCTGATTGGCCTGCCGCTGCTGCTGGCCGGCGGCGCGGGCGTGGTGCCGCTGGTGATCGGCCTGGTGCTGCTGGCCGGCGGCGCGGCCGGCGCGCTCTACCTGTACCAGCGCGCCGCGGCCTCCGAAAAGGCCTGAATATCTGGGCCACAGAGCGGTCAAGCACCACGATCTGTGCTCTGTGTCTCAGCGTCCTGGTGGCGGATGACCTATGACTCTCCCTAACGCGCAGATCATTGAAGAGGCCCAGACCGTCTGGGGCCTGGACGTCCAGCCGGCCGGCTGTCCGGCCTGCCGGCGCGCCTTTCTGGCCGAGGCGGCCCGCCTGGGCCAGCCCTGCCCGCTCTGCGCGCGCGGCCGCTTGGAGCCGCAGCCGGCCTTCATGCGTCCCGAGCCGCCAGAGCTGGCGCTGCCGTTCACGCACCGCCTGGCCTCGGGGCCGGCCGACCTGCGCGCGGCGCTGGAGCGCTTCGTCCAGCCGGTCTGGCTCCGGCCGCCGGACTTCACGGCCGAGCGCCTGCTGCAGCGCGCGGTGCCGGTCTTCTGGCCGATGTGGCTGGTGGATGCGGAAGTGGCCGGCAGCTGGCAGGCGGACTTGGGCTTTGATTACCAGGTCAAGAGTTCACAGGAGGCCTTCCGCGACGGGCAGTGGCGGACGACCGAGGTCATGGAAACACGGGCGCGCTGGGAGCCGCGCTGCGGCGAGATCCGCCGCCGCTATCACAACGTGCCGGCGCCCGCCCTCGCCGATCAGCAGGTCCAAGCGGCCCTGATCGGCGATTATCCTCTGCACGAGGCCCAGGCCTATGCGCCTGAGCTGATCGGCGGGGCGCTGCTGCGCGTGCCGGATCTTCCGCCGGAGAGCGCCTGGCCGCTGGCCCAAAGCGCCCTCGATCAATTGGCCGGCGCCGACTGCCAGCAGGCCGCCGGCGCCCAGCACGTGCGCCAGATGCAGCTGCGCGCGGGCTATGCCGCCCCCCATTGGACTCAGCTGCTTCTGCCGCTCTACGCCACCTATTACACCGACGACGACGGCCGGCCGCAGCCGGTGC
>JAEURL010000626.1 GCA_016789165.1 Anaerolineales bacterium
CAGGTCGTCCAGGGCCCGCATCACTTCCTCGGCCGGCGTGGTGCCATCCCACATGTGCAGCCAGAGCAGGTCCAGGTAATCGGTGCCCAGGCGCTTCAGGCTGGCGGCCACGGCCCGGCGCAGGTTCTTGCGGTGATTGCCGCCGAAGTTCGGGTCGGCGCGCCGTTCGGTGAGCGTGTACTTGGTGGCCAGCACGAAGTGGTCGCGGTCGGCGGCCACGCACTCGCCCACCAGGCGCTCACTGGTGCCGTTGGTGTAGTTGCCGGCCGTGTCGATGAAGTTTCCGCCCGCCTCGGCGTAGGCGTCGAAGAGGCGCCGGCTCTCGGCCGGCGGCGCCCCCCAGCCCCAGTCGTCGCCGAACGTCATCGTCCCCAGGCACAGTTCGGACACCCGCAGGCCGCTGCGGCCCAACAGCTTGTAGCGCATCTTGGTGGCTCCTCTTATTGGTCGGGTTCGACGGGCACTTGCAACTCAGTGACGAAGGCCTCGGCCGAGGGCGCCAGGTAGGCGGCCGGCAAGGGCACCTCCAGGCCGTCCGCCCCAAAGCGCAGGTACACCTCGCGGGTTGGCCCCTTGGCCCGGTAGCGGTTGGCCTCGATCCACAGGTACAGGGCGCTGGTCGCCCGATCGATCGTGGCGTAGTTGCCCACGTGGACCACGCAGGCCGCGGCCGGCACGGCGGGCAGCTCCCGGCACGTGATCGGCCCCTGCGCCGGCACCGGCCGCGTGACCGGGATGGCGACCTCCACGTCCACCTCTTGGTCGCGGTATTCGGGGTCGTGGTAGAGCGCCAGCGGCGGGGCGGCCGCCCGGGCGCCGTGGGCGGCCACGTGGCGCTCCACGTCTTCAAAGAGCTGCTCGGTGTCGTCGGCGGTGGGCAGCACTTTCCGCAGGGTGGCCGCTGTCAGCGCCGGCAGGGCGCGCAGCACCACCTCGGGCGCGGAGGCGGCGCCGGCCTCCAATTGGCGCAGGCGGGCGTCCACGGCCGCCAGGCGGGCCCGCTGCCGGCGGATCTCGTGCTCCACCTCGGCGCGCTTGGCCGTCAGCCACGCCTGGAAGCGCTCCGGCGCCGGCGCCTCGGCCAGCAGCTGGGCGATCTGTTCCAGGCTGAAGCCCAAATCCTTCAGGGCCAGGATGCGGTTGAGCCGCGGCAGCTGATCGGCCGTGTAATACCGATAGTCGGTGGCCGGGTCCACCCAGGCCGGCTTCAGCAGGCCCAGCTCATCGTAGTTGCGGAGCATCTTCACCGAGACGCGGCTGAGCTTGGAAAAATCACCTACGCGAAACATAGACGCCTTTCATGCCGGAACTGTAGACCCTCCGCCGGGGGGAGAGTCAAGCCGGCCGCCGAAGATTTAAGGCTCCTTGCTTGTAGCACACCATAATCCTTGTTACAATCCCGCCAGATGTCGAGGCCAACCCCTCTTTGGGTGCATCTGCAACCGCCCCTCTGCCTCGCGGCGCCCACGGCGGGTTTTTTTCGTCCCGATCATGATCCGCCGGCCTCCTTTCGTCTGTTGCCCTCCAGTCCGTCAAACGCCGTTAGCGAGTCTT
Organism: Anaerolineales bacterium; assembly: GCA_016789165.1. GTDB lineage: Bacteria > Chloroflexota > Anaerolineae > Anaerolineales > UBA6663 > SpSt-583. The sequence goes on from JAEURL010000626.1 coordinate 1,555, forward strand.
AGCCTGTCGTGGAGTTAAAAAGGAGCAACCGATGAGTGCCCGAATCTTCCCGCGTGGCCGCCGCGCCCAGGCCTATGCCGATGTGCCGGAGGAGAAGTGGTATGACTGGCGCTGGCAGATGTCGAACCGCCTCAACACCGTGGGCGAGCTGGCCCGCGTCCTGGAGCTGAGCGAGAGCGAGCGCCAGGCCTTGGAGGCCCGCAATCTGTTCCGGGTGGATATCACGCCGTACTTCGCCTCGCTGATCGATCCGCACGACCCGCACGACCCGATCCGGCAGCAGGTCATCCCCACCGCCCGCGAGCTGGCGCCGTTCACGTCCATGATGGAGGACTCGCTGGCCGAGGACCGGCACTCGCCGGTGCCCGGCCTGGTCCACCGCTATCCGGACCGGGTGCTGATGCTGGTGACCACCCAATGCGCGTCCTACTGCCGCTACTGCACGCGCTCGCGCATCGTGGGCGACCCCACCCAGACCTTCTCGCGCAAAGAGTTCGAAGCCCAGATTGACTACCTGGAGCGCACGCCGCAGGTGCGCGATGTGCTGCTCTCCGGCGGCGATCCGCTGGTGCTGGCGCCCAAGCTGTTTGAGGAGATCATCAGCCGGCTGCGCGCCATCCCGCACATCGAGATCGTCCGCATCGGCTCGCGCGTGCCGGTCTTCCTGCCGATGCGCGTCACGGCCGAGCTGTGCGACATGCTCCAGAAGTATCACCCGATCTGGATGAACATCCACGTCAACCACCCGAACGAAATCTCGGGCGAGCTGGCCGACGCCTGTGACCGGCTGACCCGCGCCGGCGTGCCGCTGGGCAACCAGAGCGTGCTGCTGGCCGGCGTCAACGATTCGGTCCACATCCAGCGCCAGCTGGTGCATGATCTGGTGCGCATGCGCGTGCGGCCCTACTACCTGTACCAGTGCGACCTGGTTCACGGCGCCGGCCACTTCCGCACCACCGTAGCCAAAGGCATCGAGATCATCGAGGGCCTGCGCGGCCATACCTCCGGCTACGCCGTCCCGCATTACATCGTGGACGCCCCAGGCGGCGGCGGCAAGATCCCGGTCATGCCCAACTACGTCGTCTCGCAGGCGCCGGGCAAGGTGGTCCTGCGCAATTACGAGGGCTTCATCACCACCTACACCGAGCCCGAGGACTACAACCCCCACGCCGTGGCGCCGCTGGAAGAGAAGGCGCTGCGCCGCCCGGAGCCCGGCCAGGCGGGCGTGCTGGGCCTGCTGCACGGCGAAGACATGTTCATCAAGCCGGCCCGCTTCGACGACGTGCACGCCCGCGGCGGCGGCACCCATCGTCTGAAGGCCGACGAAACCAAATGGCAGCCGCTGGGCATCGGCCATGCGCCCGACCTGATCGACGGCGCGGCCGCCGACCGGCCGCCCCAACTGGAGGCCGGCGATACCCCGCCGGCCTCTACTCCGGAGAAGTGAGCGCGTGTCTACCTCTGAACCGTCCGACTCGTCGTCAACCCTGGCCCCCGGCTCCCGGCCCGTTTGGGAGCGCGGAGCCGGGGAGCCGGATCGCCCGCTGCGGGTGGCCGTCCTCTACAACTTGAAGGAGAACGCGCCCAGCCTGAACGGCAGCGCGCCGAAAGACGCCCTGGCCGAGCTGGACTCGATGACCAACGTGCAGGATTACTGCAACGCCCTGCGCGCCCTGGGGCACGCCGTGGTCGCCTTTGAGGGCGGCGCCGATCTGCCGCGCCGCCTGAGCGCGCATCCGGTGGATATCTGCTTCAACACCTGCGAGGGCTTCCGCGGCGACTCGCGCGAGGCCCAGGTGCCGGCGCTGCTGGAGATGATGGGCGTGCCCTACACGGCCAGCCGGGTCATGGCCTTGGCCATCACCCTGGACAAGGCCATGACCAAGCGGGTCCTGCACTACTACGGCCTGCCCACGCCGGCCTTCCAGGAGTTCTTCGCCGCCGACCAGCCGCTGGAGCCGCGCCTGGCCGAGCGCCTGGCCGCCGGCCGGCCGCTCTTCATCAAACCCAACCGCGAAGGCACCGGCATCGGCATCCACCGCGACTCGCTGGTCCGCGACGAGGCCAGCCTGCGCGCCCGGGTGGCCTACATGCTCAAGGCCTACCACGAGTCGGTGCTGGTGGAGGAATACGTGGAGGGCCGCGACGTCACCTGCGGCCTGGTGGGCAACCTGCGGCCGGACGGCACGCCCGACGACGACCTGCACTTCTTCCCCATCTCGGAAGTGGACTATTCCGTCTATCCCCCCGGCACCGAGCCGTTTTACTCGTATGAGCTCAAGGTCGATCTGGCCGACAGCTACCGCAACCTGTGCCCGGCGCCGCTGCCCGACCATATCGCCGCCGAGGTGCGCCGGCTGACCCTGGAGACCTTCCGGGTCTGCGGCTGTTTAGACGTGGCTCGGGTGGATTTTCGTCTGGACGTGAACAACCACCTCCAGCCCATGATCCTGGAGATCAACGCGCTGCCTGGCATCACGTCGATCAGCGACTTGACCCTGTGCGCCCTGGCCGAGGGCTGGACGCACTATCAACTGGTGCAGGCCGTGTTCAACGCCGCCGTCAAACGCCAGGGCTGGCGCCTGACCGGGGACCGCCAGCCGCAGGCGCTCGGGGCCGCCGCCTGATCCGGGGCCGCCCGCCCACCGCCTTTGTTCCGGTAAATACGAGAGGGCCGTATGTCGCGACTGAAAGTGGCCGTCCTCGCCAACCTGAAGAAGAACGCGCCCAAGTTTCCGGGCATGGTCGACGATCACTGGGACGATCTAGATTCGGAATCCACGATCGAGGCCCTGCAGGAGGCGGTCCGGGCGGGCGGCCACGAGACCGCCTTTCTGGAAGGCGACGCCGCGCTGCTCGGACGCCTGCAGGATTATCAGCCGGACCTGTGTTTCAACATCTGCGAGGGGCACTTCGGCGACGGGCGCGAGGCCCAGGTGCCGGCCCTGCTGGAGATGCTGCGCCTGCCGTACACCGGTTCGCGGGTGATGACCCTGGCGCTGGCGCTGGACAAACCGATGACCAAGCGCGTGCTGATGTGGCACGACCTGCCCACGCCGGCCTTTCAGTCCTTTGAGAACGCCGCCGAGCCGCTGGACGACGACATGCTCTTCCCGCTCTTCGTCAAGCCCTCGCGCGAGGGCACCGGCATGGGCGTCAGCGGCAAATCCATCGTCAACGACGAGCAGGAATTGCGCGAGCAGGTGGACTTCATCGTCCGCAAGTACAAGCAGACAGCCCTGGTGGAGCGCTACATCGCCGGCCGGGAGGTGACGGTGGGGCTGGTGGGCAACATCGGCGGGGTGGCGGCGCGCCGCCTGCCGCAGCGCTACTACGTGACGAAGGACCGCGATTACTCGGAGGCCGGCCTGGCCGCCCTGCGCGCCGGCGGCGTCACCTTCCTGCCGCCGATGGAGGTCAATCTCGAGCCGTTCAAGGACTCGGACACGGTCTACTCCAACCGCCTCAAGACCGACCTGGCGGAGGAGCTGGAGTACCTGTGCCCGGCGCCGCTCAAGCGCGAGCAGGTTCAGCAGCTCAACTGGCTCACGGCCGCCGTTTTCCGGGTGCTGGGCTGCAAGGACGTGGCGCGGGTGGATTTCCGCCTGGATGCCAACGACAATTTCAAGCCGTACATCCTCGAGATCAACCCGCTGCCCGGTTTGGCCCCCGGCATCAGCGATCTGGTGATCGAAGCGGCGGCGATGGGCATCAGCCACGCCGAGCTGGTGAACATGATCCTGGACGCCGCCATCGAACGGCACGGCCTGCGCCCCGGCCGGTTTGTTTCTTCGCCTTAGCCATGGCTGGGTGACCCGGCGGCCTGGCGAGCGGGTGCTCGGACCTTCCCGCAGTCACCCCGGCGCCTAGTCGTCTTGGAAGCTCTCACCTTGTCAGCCCTAGCCATTGCCCCCTCCCGCGCCGACGACCTGCCCGCCATCCTGGCGGCCGCCCGCAGCGTCGGCGTCTTCAATGCCGAGGAAGTCGGCACCGTCCAGGAGTTGTTTGAGGGCTACCTGCGCGACCCGCAGGTCAGCGGCTACAACTTTCTGAGCTGCACGGCGGCCGGCGAACTGCTGGGCTTCGCGTGCTGGGGGCCGACCGCGCTCTCACAGGGCGCGGCTGACCTGTACTGGATCTGCACCGCCCAGGGCGCGCAAGGCCGGGGCGTGGCCCAGGCCCTGTTCGCGGCCGTTGAGGCCGCTGTGCGCCAGATCGGGCGCTGGCTGATCGTGATCTGGACCAGCAGCCGGCCCGACTACGCGCCGGCCCGCCGCTTCTATCAGCGCGTGGGCTGTGAACTGCAAACCCAGATCACCGACTTCTACGACCGGGGTGAGGACCTGTGCGTCTTCGTGCGCCGGCTGTGACGTCCGCCGCGCCTTGTGCATTTTGTACAGGTTGAAGCCGAATCAAATTGTCCGGAATTGCCACTAACCGTAAAACTTTAAGGTTAATTGTCCAATTTTAAGACTAGACATATTGACGGCCGACTTGCTTATGGTAGGATGCCGCAAAGAACGTCAACCTGAGGTTTGGCGGTAATAGGTGCGCGGCCTCCCAGATATGGGAATCCGCAAAGAAGGAAGACATGGCTCTGAGATTGAAATCGCAGCGTTCGGAACTGGCGGTCCAACCGCCCACGTTCAAGGCGATCATCCTCTACAGTGTGATGAGTGACTGGACCCAGGATGACACCTTGCTCTCGGATGAGTGCATTACCCGCATGAAGCGCGGCTTGAGCGTGGTGGGCGTCGAGGCGACTCCGGTGGCCGTCCGGCGCGACGTGGCCGGCCCGCTCAAGGCCTTTGATCCGCGTGAGTACGTGGTCTTCAACTGGGCGGAGGGCCTGGATGGCTCGCCCAACGCCTACGATGCCGTGCCGCCCATCCTGGAGGAGCTCGGCTTCGCTTACTCCGGCGCCGACGCCTGGTCCCTGGCGGCCAGCCTGGACAAGGCCTACACCAAGAAGATCCTGCTGGAGAACAAGATCCCCACGCCGGTCTCCAAAGTGTATGACCGGGCCGTGCTGAATGGCTGGCGGCGCTATCCGGCGCTGGTCAAGCCGGCCACCGAGCACTGCTCGTTCGGCATCACGCGCGACGCCGTGGTGGACACGCCCCAGCAGCTCAAGGAGCGCATCCAGTACGTGCTGGATACCTGGCATTGCCCGGCCTTGATCGAGGATTTCATCGACGGCACCGAGTTCAACGTCTCGGTCTGGGGCAACGGTGACGAGGCCCAGGTCCTGCCGATCAGCGCCATGGACTACTCGGCTTTCCCGGATTACCACGACCGGCTGTGCACGTTCGACGCCAAGTGGAACCCCGAGTCAGAGGCCTACCGGCTGACCGCCGTGCAGTGCCCGGCCCTGCTCGATAAGACCCTCAAGCGCCGCATCGAGCGCGTGGCCCTGGCCACCTACAAGGCCCTGAACCTGCGCGATTACGGCCGGGTGGACATGCGCGTCCGCAATGGCGTGCCGTATGTGCTGGACGTGAACGCCAACCCCGATATCACCATGGAGGGCGGCTTCGCGCGTTCATCGCGCGCCGCCGGGTACGATTACGGCCAGATGACGGCCCGTATCCTCAGCCTGGCTTCCCACCGCATGCCGAACGGCACTAAAGCCTGACGCGCCGTTCACGCGCTGCGTCACA
>JAEURL010000284.1 GCA_016789165.1 Anaerolineales bacterium
CGCGCCGCGCGGATGGCCTCCTCCGGCAAGCCGGGCGGCACCGGCGCCTGGGTCATGATGGCGACGAACATCGGCATGCCGGTGTTCATCCCCAGTTCAAAGAGATAGCCGTTCCGCCGGCAGAGCGCCAGGCTCTCGTCAATCCAAGCGCGCGCGGTGGCTAGGTCGCCGAGGAAACCGCAGATCGTGGCGCCGGTCCCGAGCGCCATGGCGAGGACCCGCTCCGCGTTGATTTGGCGCGCCGCCGCAATGCAGGCTTCAATCGCGGCCCGGGCGGCCTGATTGTGGCCCAAGGAAAAAGCCAGGGCGGCTTCCCCCTGCAACGCCTTGGCCCGGGCCAGTTGGTAGCGGCCGTCCACCTCCAACTGCGGCTGGCCGGCGGCCTGGGTGAGCGCGGCGCGCAGCCAGGCGCGGCCCTCCGTGGCCGACGTGCGCCGGCCCCAAAAAATGGAGAGCACGGCGCTCAGGCGCAAAGCCGCCAGCGGGTCGGTGGCCAGCCCCCATTCAAGGGCGGCGCGCACATTGTCGTGATCGACGTCGAGCTGGTCGAGGCACGCGAGCATGTCCGGGCCGCGCAGGGGCGCCTCCAGCGCCTCGGCCCAGCGGACGAAATAGTCCAGATGCCGCCGCCGCCCGGGTTCGGTCGCGCCGGCCTCGAACAGCTTCTCGCGCGCGTACTGGCGCACGGTCTCCAGCAGGCGGTAGCGCGCGGCGCCGGCCTGGTCGTCCATCACCACCAGGGATTTATCGACCAGGCGCGCCAGACGTTCGAACACGTCCGGCCCCGTGCCCACCGCCTCGGCCGCCTCCAGCGTCCAGCCGCCGGCGAAGACCGATAGTTCGCGCAACAGGGCGCGCTCGGGCTCAGGCAGCAGGTCGTAGCTCCAATCGATCAGGGCGCGCAGAGTCTGCTGGCGCGGCAAGGCCGTGCGGCTGCCGCCGGTCAGCAGGCGGAAGCGGTCGTCCAGGCGCGCCGCCAACTGTTCGACGGTCAGGACCTTGACCCGCGCCGCCGCCAGCTCCAGCGCCAGCGGGATGCCGTCCAGCCGCCGGCAAAGCTGGGCCACGGCCGGCGCGTTCTGCGCGGTCAGTGTGAAGCGCGGCTGGGCCAGGCGCGCGCGGTCTTCAAACAGGCGGGCCGCTTCGCACGCCGCCACCCCGGCCGGCGTAACGGCCTCCGCCGCCGGCACCGACAGTGACGGCACATGAAAGATCATCTCGCCGGCCACGCCCAGCGCCTCCCGGCTGCTGGCCAGGATTTTTAGTTGCGGGCACACCGCGAGCAAATCCGCCGCCAGCCGGGCGCAGGCCGCGATCAGGTGCTCACAGTTGTCGAGAATGAGCAGCACGCGCTTGGCGCGCAGGTAATCAATGATCTGCGCCTGGGGCAGGCGGCCCGGCTGCTCGCGCAGTTCAAGGATCGTCAACAGCGCGGACGGGATCATGGCCGGGTCCGTTAAGGGGGCGAGTTCCACCAGCCACACGCCATCCGGGTACTCGGACAGGACCGCGGCGGCGGCCTGCAGCGAGAGCCGGGTCTTGCCGGTGCCGCCCGAGCCGGTCAGCGTTAAGAGATGGGCCGATGCCAGGCGCTGTCTGATCGCGGCCATCTCTGGCTCGCGGCCGACGAAACTGGTAACGGGCGTGGGGAGGTTGTTGGGGGTCGTGACCCGGGTGGCCAGCGGCGGGAAGTCCGCGGGCAAATCCGGCGCGACGAGTTGGAAGAGGTGCTCCAGCTGCGCCAGGCCCTTCATGCGGTGCTCGGCCAGGTCGCGCAGGCTCACTTCGCCGGGCAGATCGCCCCGCGTCAGCTGCGCGGTCTCGGCCGAGAGCAAGACCTGGCCGCCGTGCGCCGCGCCCATGATCCGGGCGACGCGGTTGAGGGTGTGCGTGGTGGTGTAATCCGCTTCAGCCGGGACCGCCGCCCCGGTGTGCAGGCCCATCCGCACCCGGATAGGCTGACTCGTGGGCCAGGCTTCAGCGGCCAGGGCCCGTTGCGCGGCGAGAGCGGCCAGCACGGCCGCGGCCGGCAGCGGGAACGCGGCCTGCACCGCGTCGCCGATGTGCTTGTAGAGGACGCCGGCGTGCTCGGCGACGACGGTTTCAAAAAGGGCGTCGTGGCGCGCCAGGGCGGCGCGCATCGCCTCGGGCTCGCGCTCCCACAACGAGGCGCTGCCTTCGATGTCGGTGAAAAGAAAGGTGACCGTGCCGGCGGGAAGAGGGGAGGTCGTCATGGAAAACGCTCAATATCGCCGGCGGTTGGGTTTTTGAGCTGTGATGGCTCCGCTTTGCCTGAAGCGGAACCGTAGCTTATATAATCAGAGCAAGTGTGTCAAGTTTTGCGCCGGCGCATGTGCAACCGGCAGCCAACCGGCCTTTCCCTCTCAGGACGGCGGTTAATGCCCATCTCCACTTCTCCGGCGGATCCCGCGCCGCTCTATCGCTCCCCGGCCGGCTATGCCGCGCTCCAGGCCCACTACGAGGCGGCGCTGGCGCGTGGGCCGGTGCCTTACACATCGCGCTGGGTTGAGACCCGCTTCGGCCGGACCCACGTCGTGGTCGGCGGGCCCGCGGCCGGCCCGCCGGTGGTGGTCTTTCACGGCTGGAACAGCCATGCCGCCGGGGCCGGCGCCGATTTCCCGTTCCTGTTCGACGCTTACCGTGTCTATCTGCCCGACATCATCGGCCAGGCTGGGCGCAGCGCGCCGACGCGGCCAGACACGGCCGGCCCGGCGTACGCGGAGTGGGCGGTTCAGGTTCTGGATGGCCTGGGCTTGGCGCACGTGCGGCTGGTGGGGATCTCGGGCGGCGGCTGGCTGGCGCTCAAACTGGCCGGCTTTGCTCCGCACCGGGTGACGCGCGTCCTCGCCGTGAGCAGCGCCGGCCTCTCGCCGCTCAACGTGCGCGGCGCCCTGCGCGGCATGCTGCCGCTGGCCGTCTGCCCCAACGCCGTCACCGCCCGCTGGTTCGTGAAGTTCGCGGCCGCGCCGCACACGGCCCGGAGCCCGTTGGGCCAGGCCTTGGCCGGGTTCATGGCGCTGTTGCTGCGGCACTTCAAGACCCAGGCGAATCCGGGCCAACTGACCGAAGCGGAGTTGCACCGCATCACGGCGCCGGTGCTGCTGCTGATCGGCGAACACGAGCGGCTCTTCCATCCGCACATCATGGCCGGCCGCGCCCGCCGGCTGATCCCCAATCTTGTCGCGGCTGAAGTCATCCCGAACGCCGGCCACCTGCTGCCGGCCGATCAGCCGGAGGTTCTCAAGCGGCACGCGCTTGCGTTTTTGCGAGCCGAGCCGTGAGCCCGGGCGGACGAATCACCAGGCCTGGCCGTTTGGCGAGCGCGTTCCACGCCGTCTGAAGGCGGGGCCGCGCGCTCATCCCGGTGCGCCTGGCGGCAAGCGCCGACGGCGGCCGTCGCCAACCGCGCCAAGAAACCGGTCAATGTTGGATGACGGGCAAGTAAACGCGTGAGACTTCGGCGACTACCAGGACGGTCACGTTAGCCAGGGCCTGGTCCGTATTCGCGCCCACCGTGTAGGTGAAGACATCTTGGCCGAGGAAACCAATCGTCGGGGTATACCACACCTGCCCATTGACCAGGCTGGCGGTGCCGTTGGCCGGCGCGCCGAGCGCGGTGAGCGCGGCGCCGTTGGGCCGGCTGTCATTGCCGAGGACGTCGATGGCCACGGCGGTGTTCAGCGCGGTCAGCGCGAAATCATCCTGCGCGGCCAGGAGCGGGCCATTCAACGTGAAGTGTGTTTCGTAAGCCTGGCCATTGTAGACGGCTTCAAAGCGCCAGACGCCGCCCGGGTCGAGCGTGGAAACCGCAAAGGCCGCGGAGCGGACGGCCGTGGGCTGGAACCCCGGGTTCGCCGGAACGTCCTGCCAGGTCTGAAAGACGCTGCCATCCGGCCGGTAGATCGTGAACTGGGTCGCGAGGCCGCCCTGATAATCGCGGTAATACGCGTAGAAATAGATGGTGGCCGGCGCCGTGAAGCTGTCCTGAAGATTGGTGGTGGTGGGCAGGCACGGATTTTCGACCGGGGGGGCCGAGTGGGTGGCCAGGCGATTGATGGCCGAATCATAGTAAGGCCGCTGGCTGGCCCACAGCGACCCGGGCTGGCTGTTCGGCCCGGCGTACGGGTCCACCCACTCGTTGGTCGAGAAGCTGCCGACCCGCACCTCAAAGTGCAGATGCGGACCGCTCGAATCGCCGGAGCTGGCTGCGGTGGCTAGATACTCGCCTTGGGCCACAGCAGCGCCTACGCCCTTGCTCGTGAGGGAGTTGTGGCGCAGATGGCCATAGATTGTCAGACGCCCATCGGCGTGCAGGAGCGCGATGTAATTCCAGTTGCCGCCGCTGCTGCCGTTGCAGTTGCGGTCGGCGGGATTGTCATCCACTTTGTTGATGAGCGTGCCGGCGGCGGCGGCCACCACTTGCACATCGCCGGCCTCAAGCTTGTTCCAAGCAAATGGGTAGAGCCCATAATCCGTGCCGCGATGGCCATCATAGGTGCGGGTGCCGCCGTAGTAGTCCAGCACCGCCCCGCCGGCCGAATTGTGGTCGACGAAGGCGGAAACGCGGTGGCCGGCGTAATCGGGGAGGCCGGGGGCCATCCGCAACGGGAAAATATAGGTCAGGGCTAAAGCCGCCTGGGGCGCGGCGGCATTGCCGGCGCCCCGCAAACGGGCGACGTTCTGCTGGATCGCGGCCGTCATGGCTTGCTCTTCGGCGGGGGAGGCCTCGCCCTGGAATGGCCCGCTCGCGCTGGCCAGGGGGCTGGGCGCGGACCAGCGCGCTTGTCCCCCCGCCCAGACAACCAGGCCGATGAAGCCTAAGCAAGCCAGGATACGCCACCGCATAGGCTCAGGGTATTACTTCTGGACGACCGGCTGACGCTGGGAAGGTTGTGTCTGGTTGGGTCGCCGACGACGCGGGGCGCCATGCCCTGGGCGGCCGCGCCGCCCGCCCGGCATGCTGGGCCTGGCACTCGTCGCCGTGACCGGCACCGGCCGGGTCAAGGCGATTTCTGCAGCCGGACGACCCGGTACAGGCCGCCCAGCCGGCTCGGCTCGTCGTGGGTGACCACGACCGGACAATCCTGCCGCAGAGCGCCCAGCCGGCGGGTAATGTCGGTGCCGAGGAGCGTGCTGAAGACGTTCATGACCTGGCGCCCGACGGTCACGGGTTCGGCGTCCGGCTGGAATTTGTCAAAGATCACCAGGCGGCCGCCAGGCCGAACGGCGCGCACCGCGGTCCGCAGGCCAGCCTGGCCGTCCGGGACCACGCTCAGGATGAGGTTCAGGATCGCGGCATCGAAACAGGCCGGGGGAAAGAGCGCGGCCTGGGCATCGGCCTGCACCAGGCTGACCGCCGCCGGGATCTGGGCCAGTTTGCGGCGCGCCCGCGCCAGCATGTGCGGGCTCAAATCCAGCCCCACCGCCGTCACGCCGGCCGGCAGCAGCGGCAGATCCGCGCCGGTGCCCACCCCGACCAGCAGGATGCGCTCGCCGGGTTGGGGCGCCAGCACCGCCAGGGCGCGCCGGCGGCCGGGCCGAAAGAACCGGTTGACGGTGGCGTCGTAGATGGGCGCCCACAGGCGGTAGATGAAGCGATTCCCCGCATTGGTCATTGGCATAGCGCGGCCGGACCTTTCAGACGATAGCGCAGGCTGGAGACGGCGCGGGCCAGCGGCGGGCAGCAGCGGATCAAGCCGGCGGCGCCCAGGCGCGGCTCCGGCCGGTCGAAGTAGCCCCAGCGTTCGAGCAGGCGCAGGCCCCGGGCTTCCAGCCTCCGCGGGTCTTTGACACCCCTGCGGATATGGGTGCCCGACTCCTTGAGCACCGACATCGTAGTCTCACCTTCAGGGCGGTAGAAAGGGCCGGCCGGCACGGCGCGTATTGGCCCGCTACGCCCGCCACTACTCCGTCGTCCGGCCTTGGGCGCGCGCCCGCCGGATGACGGGCTCCAGAAAGACTTTGACCGTCACCCAATCCAGCAGGCCGGGCGCGAGCAGCTTCAGCCAGGCCGCCAGCCAACCGGGACCCAGCACCACCTCACGCCGGCGCCGCCACGCAGCCTCCAATGTGAGGGCGGCGCAGCGCTCGGCCGTCATCATGTTGGGCGTGTAGAAGGCGCGCCCGCGCGGGCCACGCGGCCGGCCGGCCTGATCCAGTTGGGCCTCGTGAAACTCGGTCACCACCCACCACGGGCAGATGACGGTGACGCTGACGCCGTGCGGCTGCAATTCCATCCGCAGGGAGTCGCAGAAGCCCTGCAGGGCAAACTTGCTGGAGATGTAGGGCGTGTTGTATGGCAAGGCCGCTTTGCCGCCGACGCTGGAGATGGCCACCACGCGCCCGCGCGTCCGCTTCAAATGCGGCAGGGCGTAATAGGTGCAGGCCACCGCGCCGTGGAAATTGACGTCCATCACCTGGCGGAACAGGCCCAGGTTCGGAAACTGTTCCAGCAGGGCGGTGGCCGCCAGGCCGGCGTTGTTGATCAACATGTCCAGCCGGCCAAAGGCGCCAACGGTCTTGTCGATCAGGGCCTGGCACTGGGTTTCGTCGGCGACATCGGTCGGGACCACGAGCAGCGTGCCGCCGCGCTGCCGGCCCTCGGCCGCCACCTGCTCCAGCCGGTCGGCGCGCCGGGCCGCCACGGCGACGCGCGCACCTTGGCCGGCCAACTGCAAGGCCAGCGCCCGGCCGATCCCGGCCGAGGCCCCGGTGACAATCACGACTTGGTCGCGAAACGACTCGTCAGGCATGCGCTCCTCCGTTCAGGGCGAAGGCGGCCGCCAGCGTGGGACGAAGGCCGGGACGCGGCGGCAGTAGGCCTGCCAGGCGGCGCCGAACTGCGCCCGCAGCGCCTGTTCTTCCCGCCGGGCTCGCAGCCCCAGCACGATCGGCAAAACCAGCAGCAGCACCCAAGTCCATGTCCGATAAATCAAGAGCCCGCCGAGCACAGTGGCGGTGAGGCCCACGTACATTGGGTGACGCACGATGGCGTATGGGCCTTGCATCACGAGTTGGTGGCCGGCAAACAAATGCGCGCCCAGGGCGGTCGAGACGAAATACATGCGTCCCAGGGTCAGCCGGCCCCACATGGCCAAACCCAGGCCAGGCCAGAAGCTCACGCTGCCGAACAGCAAGGCCGCGGCGCGGGCGCTGTCCGGCCAGCTCAGCGGGATGGGCTGCCAGAGCAGCGCGCAGCCGCCAAAGAAGATGATCAGGGAGAAAAGGTAGTAGATGGGCGACCGCAGCCAGCCCGGGAACCGCCCGGCCGAGTAGCCGGCCGGCCGGCCGGCGCCCTGCCACAGGCCGTGGAAGATAACGGCCAGCAGCGCCAGCAGGCCCAAGCCCCCAACCCAGCGTAC
>JAEURL010000039.1 GCA_016789165.1 Anaerolineales bacterium
CTGAGGAACAGGGTCAACGGCGACTGCGGCTGCGCGATCATTTCGGAGCTGAACATGAGGGTGGGCATGAGCGGCAGGATCAGCACCCAGATCATCTGGCCGCCTTCGCGGGCGTTGGGCGCCAGGGCGCCGGCGGCCGCCATCACCGCGGCGAAGAGCAGGTAGCCGAGCACCAGGAAGACGGCGGCCCAGAGCCAGAAACCGGGCGGGAAGAGGCCGGCCTGGAACGGCAGCCCGGCCATCCAGCCCCGGACCATGAGCGCCGCACCGCCGGCCCAGATGAGCAGCTGCACGGTCAGCACCACGCTCATGGCCAGGATTTTGCCCGCCATCAACTGGTGCGGCGGCACGCTGAGCAGCAGCACCTCGGCGGTGCGGTTCTCCTTCTCGGCCACCACGCTGCGCATCAGGTAGCTGCCGCTCAGGACCAGCAGGAAGTAGAAGATGAACGGCACCACGCTGGCAACCCAGTCGGCCAACGGCGAAGCGGCGGCGCCCTCCGCCGCCGGCGGGGCCAGCGGGTGTCGCGCGGCCAGGCCGGCCGGCGTCGGGTCGCGCAGCAGCGCCGCCAGGCCCGCGTCGCCGGTCAGGTTGTAATTGATGACCGCGGCCAGCACCCAGGCGTCGGCGCTGCCGTAGGCCAGGCCCATCCCCTCGCCGCTGCTCAGGAGCTGGAAGTCCCGGTCGAAGATCGTCAAATGGCCTGCGGCCAGGTAATCAGCCGGGAGGTGGATCACCTGCTCCACGGCGCCGGCCGCCAATGCCGCCTGGGCGGCGGCCAGGTCCGGATAACGGATGAGCCAGTCCGCGGGCAGGCCAGGCGGGAGGCGCTGGATCAGGCCGGCCTCGTCCACCAGGCCGATCGGCGGCAGGTTGAGCCCCGGCTGTGCGGGCGCGGCCGGCTCCGGGGTGGCGGCCGGGCGGGCGTCCTGCGCGGCGTTGTAGGTCAGGTAGGCCAGCAGCAGGCCCGGCATCAGGAACGAGAACAGCCAGAACGTCCACTCCCGCAGCAGCCGGCCGGCGTCGTGTTTGATGATCAGGGCGAGGTTGCGCCACATCGTGCCCTCACTCTCCCCGCAGGGCGGCCCAGATGGTGCGCGGGCGCACTGCCTGGCCGTAGCTCAGCATGCCCAGCCGGAAGATGCGCGCCGCCGCCCACGCCACGGCCAGGGCGCTGCCGATGAGCAGCAGCCAGCTGACGGCCAGTTGCCAGAACGGGACGGCCCCCAGCCCCCAGCGCAGCGAGATGGTCATGAAGGCCGAAGTCGGAAACAGGGTCAGGAAGACGGCCAACGGGTGGGAGGGGTTTTCCAGGATGACGGTGAGCGCGAAGATCGGGGCTAGGAAAGCCAGGTTGAACAGGCCCACAATCTGCTGGCCCTGCTGAACGTCCGGCAGCGCCGCCCCCACCGCCACCATCACGGCCGTCAGCAGGCCGAAGGTGGGCAGAAAGTAGAGCGCCATGACGCCCAGGTAATCCCACGGGACCACGGCGCGCGCCAGCTCCGGCACGTATTGGCCGGCGATCCACAGGCCGACCAGGCTGGCCAGGAAGTAGCTGGCCAGCTGGGTCAACACGGCTCCTAGCAGCCCCAGGGTCTTGCCGCCGATCAACGCGGCCGGCGACAGGCTGGTCAGCATCACCTCCATCGTCCGGTTCTCTTTTTCGTCGGCCACCACCCGCAGCAGGTAGCCGGAGGCCGAGAGGGTGGTGATGAAGAATAAGAAGCTGGCGGCCACTGGCAGGATGATGTTGATGATCCCGCTTTCGCTGAAGGACCGGCCGCTGACTGGGTCGACCATCGTCACCTGCGGGCCGGCCAGCACGCGGGTCTGTGCCTCGGCCGGGAGGCCGGCCACCAGGTGAGCGCGCAGGAAATCGTCGAACTGGCCCCAGACGTCATTGGCCGGCGGCGCGCTCAGGTAATACAGGTCGGTCCGCCGCGTCTGACGGTAATCGGCCGGCAAAATGAAGACGGCCTGGAGCTCTTCGCGCCGCAGGGCGTCCAGGGCGGCAGCCTGGTCGGCGTAGGCGCGCACTTCGATCTGGTCCGGCCCCGCCGGCTGGCTGGCCGTGAGCCGGCCGGCCTCATCCACATAGCCCACCGGCCGGCGGTCCTCCCCCGCGATCTCGCCCAGGATGGCGATGACCACCAGCACCGCCAGCCCCACTGGCACCGCCAGTGTGCCGTTCAGGAAGCCGCGCCGGACCACGGTGCGGCGGTATTCGTGGGCGGCCACCCGCCACAGGTCAGGCATGGGCCGCCTCCCGCGGCGCGGCCGGGCTCTGGACCACGCTGACGAAGATGTCGTCCAGGGAGGGCTCGGCCAGCTCGAAGCGTTCGACCTTCACGCCCGGCCGCTCGAGCAGCGCCCGCAGCACGGCCTGCGGGTCGGCGCCGAGCTGCAGGCCCAGATGCCAGGCCCCGTTCTCGTGGCGCGTCTCGGCCACGCCCGGCAGCCCGTCGAAATCGCCCTGGCCGCTGACGGCCACGGCGTTGCCGGCGAAGCTGCGCTTGACCTCGGCCACCGGGCCGTACAGCACCGCGTGGCCGGCGTTGATCAGCATGATCCGGCTGCAGAGCGCCTCCACCTGGTGCATCTGGTGGGTGGACATGATCAGGGCGCAGCCGCGGGCGCGCTGTTCGGCCAGGATGTCCTTGACCACGCGCGTGTTCACGGGGTCGAGGCCGGAGAAAGGCTCGTCGATCACGATCAGGTCGGGCTCGTGCAGGAGCGTGGCGATGATCTGGGCTTTCTGCTGCATGCCCTTGCTCAGCTCCTGGATCTTGCGGCGCCGGTGCTCGCCCAGCTCCAGCCGCTCGAGCCAGTCTTTCAGCCGGCGCCGCGCGGCCGCTTCGTCCATTCCCTTGAGCGCGGCCAGGTAGACCAGGGTGCTCTCCAGCGGCTGATCTTTGTACAGCCCGCGCTCCTCGGGCAGGTAGCCGATGCGGCGTTTGCCGGCCAGGTCCAGCGCACCGCCGAAGACCCGCACCGTGCCGCTGTCCGGCTTGAAGATGTCCAACAGCATGCGGATGGTGGTGGTCTTGCCGGCCCCATTCGGCCCGAGCAGGCCGAAGATGTCGCCGGGCGCGACGGTGAAAGAGACGTCGGCGACGGCCTGGGTGGCGCCAAAGCGCTTGGCGAGATGCGCGACTTCAACCATGGGGTGATCTCCCGAACACGGCGTGGCTACAACACCATACGCCCTTTGCGGCCCGCTGGTTACGGACAAAAGGCGGATTACGCGGCTGGCGGCCGGTTCCCATTTGTGGACTATGCCGGCTTGGTGGAGCCGCTTAGGCTGAAAAACCTATAGCTGAAAGTGCACAATCCGGTGCGCGCGGCGCGCGACCGCGAAGAGGCCGGCCAGTTGATACGCCAGCCGGTAGCCCAGGCCCAGCCGGCCCAGGTCCGGATCATGGGTGAAGAACCATTCCTCCAGCAGACGCACGCCCGGTGCCCAGCCCTCCACCTCGCGCGGATCGTCCAGGCCCCAGCCCACCACGGCGCCGGTGCGTTTCAAAGAAGGGTGGTTGGCCGCCGAGCGCGCCGTCAGGCGGCTGAAGACATCGGCGATCAACTGGCAGCCCGGAAAGGCCGCGCTCAGGCGGACGATCAGCGCGCGGACCTCGGCCTCGCTCAAGTACATCAGCAGCCCTTCGGCCACCACCAGCACGGGCCGGCCGCCGGCGGCGACCGTGTCGACCCAGCTCAGGTCGGTCACGGACGAGGCGATGAGATGGTAGCGCTCGCTGGCGGGATAGAACCGCCGGCGCAGGGCCACCACCGGCGCCATGTCCAGGTCGTACCACTCCACCTGGCCATCGTCCACGCGCCAGAAGCGGCTGTCCAGCCCACAGCCCAGGTGCAGCACGACGCCGCCCGGATGCCGGGCCAGAAAGTCCCGCGTGACGGCGTCCAGGTGCTTGGCGCGCTGGCACACCAGGACGACGGTTTTGTAGGGCACCGACAAACGGCTGAAGTCGTACTCTACCTGGCCCAGGATGGCCTGGGCGCGCGGGTCGAAGAACAGCGGATTGCGGGGCTGGGCCTTGGCGTAGAGCGGGATGAGCAGGGTCTCTTGTTCGGGAGTGAGGGTGATTTTGGTTTTGTGGGTGGACATGAATGGGTCTCAGGTGGGCCGCCCAGGGCAGGGGCCGCAACCTCTGGAGTATACGGGCACCCGGCCGCGCCGGCCTGACGCTGGCCTGACGCCGGCCGAGCAGCCGCGCTTCAGCCGGCTGCCTTGAGCACGCGCACGGCGCGCAAGGTCACCCACGGGTTGGGCTGTTTCCGGGCCCCGAAATCAATCCAAGTCTTGCCCGTGTACTCGTATTCGAGCGCCCAACGGCCGAGGTCGTCCTGCTTCTCGCGGATCACATCCAAAAGTGGCTGCAGCCGCGGGTCGCGGCCATAGCCCAGGCCCACCAGGGCCTCGGCGATCTGCAGCAGGTCGGTGACGTAGAAGACCGGGAAGCCAAACTTCCACCAGTTGCCGCTCGGTTTGGCGGCATAGCCGCTGGGGTAAGGGGCCTGGGCGGGGTTTCCGGCGAGCAGGAACTCAACGCCCTGCTGGATGGCGCGTTTGAGGCCGGCCGTGCGCCGCCGCGCCGGCCAGACGCTGAAGGCGAGCATCACCTTGGCCGCGCCCCAGGCGCAGGGCAGCTTGTTGTTGGCGCCGCAGGCGAAGCCCGGCCCGCACTTGCCGGCGTAGTAGCGGACCGGCGCCTGCCGGTCGCTGGCCGGCGCGATCCCGTCGCCGGTGACGCTGCGCGCCATCCAATCGTAGGCGGCCGCCAGCCGTGGGTCGTCGCAGCCCAGGGCTACCAGCGCCCAACACAGGTTGCCTTGCAGACAATCGGCGGTGCCCGAGGCGGAGGCCGAAGCCGAGAACTGGCCGCCGGGGGTCAAGGCGTGGTCCAGCACGTAGCCGCAGGCCGCGGCCACCCGCTCATCTTGCTCGGCTGAGGCGCCCAATTGGGCCAACAGGGTGACGGCCCAGACCGTCGAGCGGTACTTGGGGTTGTAGCCCGGCCCGGGCTGCACCCAGTAGCCGGCCGGATTCATCTTGGCCAAGACGGCCGCGATCGGGCCGCGCGTATGGGCCAGCTCGCGCGCGGCGCGCAGGTCGCGGTCGGCCGGCCGGCGGTCGAGCAGGTCGCGCAGCGCCAGATAGCGCACGCCCGGTGTCTCCGCCTCCAGCAGCCAGGGCAGCGGATCCGCCTTGAGTTGGTCTTGCCAGGTCATGGCCTCACCTCCGGGCCAGCGCCGGCTCGCAGTGAGCGGCGACGAGGCCGTCGATCTGGGTCCAGAACCGTTCCCCTTCCAGGCCAAGCGCGCCCGCGATTTCGGCCACAAGGGCGCTCGCGCTGCGCGGGGCCGTCAGCAGCTGTCGCACCAGGCCGGGGCGGACGGCGTCTAGATAGTGTGTGATCCAATAGCCCCGCACGATATGGTAGGCCAACGCCTCGCCAGTCAGGCCCGCCAGTTGCCGATAGGTCGGCGGGGGCGCCTTTGGCTGGAAAGCCTTCACCAGCGCCAAACTGTCCGCGCGGATGGTGCGCTTCCCCAGGCAGCGGTCGACGGTCACGGCCGCCAGGCCTTCGTTCAGCCACATCGGCAGCGACAAATGGGCCGCGCAGGCATGGGTCAGCTCATGGCAGACCAGATGCTGGATCTTCAACCGGGCCTCCGGCTCAGCCTCGAACACACGCAGGCTGGGGTTTCGGTCGGCGGCTTCCAGCAAGCGGGGTGGCTTGATACCGATGGCCACATGCTGGCCATAGCGTTGGGTCCAGGCGGCGCTGATGCGCCAAGCCTGCCGGGCGCGGCCGGCCCACAGCGGCCAGCCGGCCGCCACCGCGAGGCGCCACAGCCCGGGCGCCGAGCGCAGGACGAACCGCCACCACGAGGTCATGACGTAGATCCGGCACTCGGCCGGCGCTGGCAGCCCCCAAGTTTTTTGGATGAGCGGGAGCGCCTCGGCGCAGGCCGCGCTGATCCAGGCCACGGTTTCCGGCTCGGCCGGCTCCGGCACCACCCGCACGCCCGTTTGGCCGGCTGGCGTTGGCATAGCGGCCGCCCTCAGACCGCGGCCAGGGTGCGGGGATCGAAGCGCGCGGACGCCGCCAGCAGGTCGCGCAGGTCGTCCCAGGGCACCCGGGCGTAGGCGCGCAGGGCCACGTAGCGTTTGTAGCGGGCCGGCCCGGTCAGCAGCCCTTTGGGGTCGGGCAAGCAGGCGCCGTGGACGAAGGCCAAGCGCACGTGGTCCCGCTCCAGGCCGATCTGGCACAGGCCGGCGCTGACCGGGCCGCCGCGCGCCGGGTGATAGTAGGTGAAACCACGCCGCTGGATCCGCTCGGTGATGTCCGGCGCGACCGTCAGGATCAAGCTGCGCAGTTCGAGCACGATGTCGCGCAGCTCAGGCGCCAGGGTTCGCAAACAAAGTTCGATTTCGCCCGTCGGGCGCAGGTGGTAGGGGGGCATGGGTAGGTGACTGGCTGGGAGGTCCGCCATCAGCGTAATGCAAAACCGGCGCGCCGATGGTTAGGATCGCCGCAGCGCGGCCGGCGGCGCTTGGTTCAACCCTTGCCCCTCGCCTTTGTCCGGCTTGAGCCAGGCCAGGCTGGCCAGAAAGACGCCCACCAGGATGACGGCGCCGCTGAGGTAGGGCAGGCGCGGGTCCAGGTCGAAGACGGCGCCGGCCCACAGCGGCCCCACCACGCGGCCGAGGCTGACGAAGGAGTTGCTGAGGCCCATGGCCGCGCCCTGGCCCACGGTGGCGCGCTGGGAGGTGAGCGAGTGCACGGCCGGCCGGAAGAAGGCCGTGATCAGGACGAACAAGCCGCTGGTGAACAGCACGGCGGCGTAGCTCTGCGCCCAGAGCAGCAGCCCAAACGTGACCGCGCCGGCCAGCAGCGCGGCCTGGATGACGCGCGGCTCGCCCCAGCGCCCGGTGGCCAGCCCGGTCAGCAATCCGCGGCCGATGACGGCCACGCCGCCCACCACGGTCAGCACCAGGCCCACCTGCTCGGGGCCGTAGCCGAGCTGCTGCACGGCGTACAGGCTGAAGATCGCCTCGAAGTTGCTGGTGCCGACCGTGCCCAGACAGGCCAGCAGCAGCAGCCCGCCGAGCGGACCGCGCGCCGCCTGCCACAGCCCGCGCACGTCCACCAGGCCGACCTTGCGGCTGGGCCGCCCGCGCGCTTCCGGCGGGAGCGTCTCCGGCAGGAAGAGCGCGATCGGCAGCAGCGCGATGAGCGACAGCGCGGCCCCGGCGAAGAACGGCAGCGACAGCGAGCCGCCGGCGCCCAGCCAGCCGCCCAGGCCGGGGCCGAGGATGACGCCCAGGCCGGCCGCGCCCCCCAGCGCCCCCATCCCGCCGCCGCGCTCCTTCTCGGTGGTGCTGTCGCCGATGTAGGCCATGGCCGTCGAGAGCGCCGCCGCCGAAAGCACCCCGGACAGCGCGCGCGTTACGAACAGCATCCACAACTGGGTGGCCAGGCCGAACAACAGCAAGGACAGGCCGTAGCCGAAGACGCCAATCATCAGGATTGGCTTGCGGCCCACCCGGTCGGAGACGCTGCCCCAGAACGGCCCGAAGAGCAGTTCGGTCAGCGCGGCCGTCGCGACGAGCACGCCGAGCGCGCCCCCGCCGGCGCCCAGTTGCTGGACGTAGAACGGGAAGATCGGCACGACCATCCCGAAGCCGAGCATCACGATGACGAGGGTGAGGGACAGGATGAGGAGGTTGCGGCGGCTGGTTGTTTTCATGCGCTGGCCTGCGGCAGGGCGTTGGGGGTCACGCATTTGCCAACACGGCGATAAAAAGGAAGAAGTCAGACGCGGCGTGGATGATGACGGCGCCCCACAGGCTGTCCGACTTCACTGTCAGATAGCCGCACGCCAACCCCAGGGCGAGGGTATTGGTGACAAAAAACGGGAGCGCCGCCGGCATAAAGTAAAACGCGAAGCCGTGCATCCAGGCGAAGATGATCGAGGTCAGCCAGACCGAACCGGAGACGCCGATCACTGCTCCGCAATGCTTCAGGAAAAGGCCCCGCACCCACAGCTCCTCCATGAAGCCGTTTGTGACGGCAAAGACCAGGCCCCACACCACCGCCGCGACGAGCGCGTCCGTGGATGTGAAGCGCTGTGCGGCGAACATGAAGGCCGCCGGCGCCAGGAACAGGAACACCAGCAGGCCGATGCCGGCGCCTAATTTCAGGTTGCCGCGTTTCAGATAGACCGAGCCAAAGTCCGCGCCGGATAGCTTGACCAGCGCCAGGATCGGAACGACTTTCAGCAGCATCTCGCAGACCTTTGCGATCGCCTGGCCCGGCGAGGTATCCGTTGTCACGGCGAACCAATCCAGCACTGCGCGGGTCCAGCCGTCGAAGACCGCTGAAAATGGATAGGCAACCGAGGCGATGAAAAAGGCAAATGCGATTCGCCAGTACTCGCCCCAGCGCTGGGCGCGTTTGAGCCCCAGCGCGGCGGCCAGCAATATGGCCGAGACGCTCAGGCTAAAGGCCGGGTTCTTGTTCGTCGGTAAGATGTC
>JAEURL010000141.1 GCA_016789165.1 Anaerolineales bacterium
CGCTGTCGGACATGGCAGGCTCCTTTCGTATGCCAGCGGCCGGGCGGGGCGCCCTCACCCGTCCGGGGCTGGGCGGTCAGTCCATGTGCTGGCGGAGCACGTCCACCACCGCGCCGGCCGCGTCGCGAATGGTGATCTGCAGCGGCATTTGGCCGGGCAGGGAGTGGGTGGCGCAGCCCAGACACGGGTCGTACGGCCGGAAGGCCATCTCCACCCGGTTGAGGATGCCCTCGCTCACCACCACGCCCTGCTTGATGAAGGCCTGGGCCGCTTTCTTGATGGACATGCTCATCGGGGCGTAGTTGTTGGTGGTGCCCACAATCAGGTTGACCTTGGTCAGCAGGCCGCGCTCATCCGTCCAGTAGTGGTGGGTGAGCGTGCCGCGCGGGGCCTCCACGATACCCACGCCCTCGGTCGGCTTCGCGGTGGGCACCGTGTGGATCTTGGGGGACGTGATCTCGGGGTCGGTGGCCAGCTCCACGATGCGCTCGGCCGCGTAGAGCAATTCCACCAGGCGCGCCCAGTGGGTGGCCAGGCGCTGGTGGACGGGCTTGCCGCCCAGGGTGCTGTAGAAGCGCTCGTACTCCGCCTGGGCGCGCGGGGTGGCCATGCCGTCGGCGGCGTTCAGGCGCGAGAGCGGCGTGGCGCAGTACACGCCCGAGTCCTTGCCGTCCACAAAGCCCTTCCAGCCCACCTTCTTGAGATAGGGGAACTTGAGATAGGTCCAGGGCTCCACGTGCTCGGCGATCCAGTCCGTGTACTCCTCGGGCTTGTATTTGCCCAGGCGTTTGCCGTCCGGATCCACCACGCTCACCTGGCCGTCGTAGAAGTTGACCTTGTTATTGGCGTCGACGGTGCCAATGTAGTAGGTTCGGTGGGTGTAGATGTCGCCCAGGATCAGGTCCACGTAGGCCGAGTTGCCCAGGACGATGTCGTTGAAGAGCTTGAGGCTGAACAGGGCGAACTCGATGCCCCAGCGGCCCATCTGCTCGATCTCGGCCCGCTGGGCCTCGGTGATGCCCTGGGTCAGGCCGCCCGGAATGGACGTGCACGGATGCACCTTGCGCCCGCCGATCATCTCCACGATGTGGTGGCCGTACTTGCGGGCCTGGATCACCTGGCCGCCGATCTCCAGGCCTACCTTGTGGATGATGCCCAGGATATTGCGCTCGGCCACCGGCGCGTCCGGCCCCATGACGAAGTCCGGTCCGCCCAGGGCGTAGAAGTGGGTGGTGTGGTCGGTGAAGTAGAAGCCGCTGTAGAGCAGTTCGCGCAGCTTCTTGGCGGCCGGCGGCGGGTCGACCTTGTAGACGGCGTCGGCGGCCTTGGCGGCGGCCATGTGGTGGGCCTCCGGGCAGACGCCGCAGATGCGGTTGGTGAGGAGCGGCATCTCCTCCACCGGCCGGCCCACGCAGAAGCGCTCGAAGCCGCGCAGTTCCGGCACCTGGAAGTAGGTGTTGGCCACATTGCCGTCGGCGTCCAGGAAGATCTCGATCTTGCCGTGGCCTTCGAGACGGGTGATGGGGTCGATGGAAATCTTGGTCATGCTGCCTCCGCGACAGTGCTCAGTAATCGGTGATCAGTCACGGACGACTGCTCACTGTTGGCTCCAGGCTGGGCGGCCGGCCCGCAGCAGCGACTTGGCCAGGTTGAAGCGGTAGAACTGGCCGGTGGGATCCGGCAGGGTGTCCAGGATGCGTTCGATCTCGGCCGGGTCCTTGGCGTCGATGACCGAGGCGAAGGCCGTGATCAGCCGCGCGCCATAATCCACCACGCCCTCGGCCGGCCCGTAACAGCCGATGCACTGGGCGCTGACCTTGGGGCACAGCGCGCCGCAGCCGCTGCGCGTGGCCGGCCCGTTGCAGGGGAGGCCCTGCTCCAGCAGGCACAGCTTCGGGTCGATCTGCTCCAGGTCCTGGATGCGCACAAACTGCTTGATGGTCTTGACGTTGCGCTCGCGCGGACACTCGTCGCAGCAGGTGGAGGCGCCGGCCCCGATGGTGGCGCCCCGGGGGGGCAGTTCGGCCTGGCCGTTCAGGGCCTTGATCACCAGTTCCACCACGGCCGCGATCTGGTGGCTCTCCGGCGGGCAGCCCGGCATGTAGTAATCCACCGGCACCACCTGATCCAGCGTCCGGACCGCGGCTTGGAAGACCGGGATGCGGAGCGGCCCCTCCGGGGCGGGGTAGTCGTAGATCGGGCGGACGGCCTGCGGGTTGTCGGTGGTGAGCGTGCCGAAGGCCGTATCCAGGATGTCCTGGGGCCGGCTCAGGTTGGCCAGGCCGGGCACGCAGCCCTCCGTGGCGCAGGACCCAAACGAGACCAGGAGCTTGCTCTTGCGCCGCAGCAGGTGGGCCAGGTGCTCGTTCTCGGCGGTGCGGATGCCGCCGTTGAACAGGCACAGGGTGATGGCCCCGTCCTCCAGCGCCTCCACGTCTTTGTACTTGGCGTCCATGGCCACGGGCCAGAAGACCACGTCGAAGTTGGCGTCGACGTCCAGGATCTTCTCGCCGATGTTCAGCACGGCGATCTCGCAGCCGCCGCACGACGAGGCCCAGTACATGGCGAACTTGGGTTTCGAGCCGTTGGTGCTCATCGCGTCTCCTTGTGGCGGGCCGGTCAGTCGGCCGCCGCGGGCGCCTGGGCGGGGGCGCTTGTTTCGGCGCCGTCCCATTGCGGCCAGTGCAGCGGGCCGAGGCTGCGGATCTCTTCGACGAAGCTGGTGATCTCGTGGGTCAGCTTGGCGCCTTCGGCGGCGCTGGCCCACACCAGTTTGACGCGCGCCGGCTCGATGCCCAGGCCGCCCAGCGTCCGGCGCAGCAGCAGGTAGCGCCGCAGGGCCTTGTAGTTCTGCTCGATGTAATGGCACTCGCCGGGGTGGCAGCCGGTGATCAGCACGGCGTCCGCGCCGCCGGCCAGCGCCTTCATCACGAAGGTCGGGTCCAGGCGGCCGGAGCACATCAGCCGGATCAGGCGCACGTTGGCCGGGTACTTCATCCGGGCGGTGCCGGCCAGATCGGCGGCGCGGTAGCTGCACCAGTTGCAGGTGAAGCCGATGATGACGGGCTCGAATTGCTCGCTCATGGTCGCGCTCCTTTCAGGCCGTCACGGCCGCCGACTGGCGGGCGACGTTGAGCATCAGCAGGCCGTCGATCTGTGACAGGATCTGCTCGTTGCTGAAGCCGGTGCCGCTGATGGCGCCGGCCGGGCAGGCGGCCACGCAGGTGCCGCAGCCCTGGCAGAGCGCCGGGTTGATCTCGGACACCATCCGGTCTTCATGAAACAGGATGGCGTTGAACGGGCACAGGTTGTTGCAGATGCGGCAGCCCGAGCACTGTTCCTGGTTGACGCTGGCCTTGATCGGCTCGAGCTCGATCTCGCGGCGCTGGATCATGCCCAGCACCCGGGCGGCGGCGGCGGCGCCCTGGGCCACCGTGTTGGGGATGTCCTTGGGGCCGGTGACGCAGCCGGCGGCGAAGATGCCCTCGGTCATGGTCGCCACCGGGTCCAGCTTGGGGTGCTTCTCGATCATCCAGCCGTCCGCGCTGCACGACAGGCCAAATCGCTGGGCCGTGGCCTTGGCATCGCGGCGCGGCTCCAGCGCGGCCGAGAGGATGACCATATCCACGGGAATGCGCCGCTGCCGGCCGGCCAGCGTATCTTCCACCTGGATGATCAGTTGGCCCTCTTCGCCGGGCTGGCGGGCGGCGTCGGTCACCTCCGCCACCCGGCCGCGCACGAAGAGCGTGCCCTCCTCCAGCACCCGCTGGTAGAACTCGTCGTAGGCCTTGGCCGTGGTGCGCATGTCGATGTAGAAGTTGTAGACCTGGGCGCCGGTGCGCTCCTTTACCAGGTGGGCGAACTTCACGCTTTGCATGCAGCAGATGGCGGAGCAGTAGTTGTTGTAGTTGCGGTCGCGGCTCCCAACGCAGTGGATGATGCCCACCGTCTTGGGCGTGGTCTGGCCGTCGCGCAAGACGATGGCGCCGTTGGTGGGGCCGGCGGCGTTGGTCAGGCGCTCGAACTCCAGGCTGGTGAAGACGTTGGCCAGCCGGCCGTAGCCGTACTGCGGGATGCGCCGGGCGTCGAACAGATCGTAGCCGGTAGCCAGGATGATGTTGCCCACCTCCACCGTCAGCAGTTCGTCTTTCTGGCTGAAGTCGATGGCGTTGGTGGGGCAGAGCTTCTCGCAGGCCCGGCAGG
Source organism: Anaerolineales bacterium (assembly GCA_016789165.1). Classification (GTDB taxonomy): domain Bacteria; phylum Chloroflexota; class Anaerolineae; order Anaerolineales; family UBA6663; genus SpSt-583. Next base: position 4,204 of record JAEURL010000141.1, read on the forward strand.
TGCCCTTTTGAAAGAAGGTGCAGCTGGCCACGTCGATGACCGGGTACTTGGGCACGGCCTGCGGGAAGGGCGTGTAGACGGCCTTGCGGTAGCCCAGGCCGGCCTCGTAGACCTCGTCCACCACCTTCTTGGGGCACTTCTCCTGGCAGATGCCGCAACCCGTACAGAGCGCCTCGTTGACGTGGCGGGCTTTCTTGTTGACCGTGACCACGAAGTTGCCGACGTAGCCCTTGACGTCGACGACCTCGCTCCAGGTGAGCAGCGTGATGTTGGGGTTGGCGCCGGCCTCCACCATGCGCGGCGTCAGGATGCAGGCCGCGCAGTCCAGGGTGGGGAAGGTCTTGTCGAACTGGGCCATGTGCCCGCCGATAGACGGCTCGCGCTCCACCAGGTAGACCGGGAAGCCGGCGTTGGCGATCTCCAGCGCGGCTTGGATGCCGGCGATGCCGCCGCCCACCACCAGCGTGGCCGGGTGGATCGGGACGTGCAGGGGCTCGAGCGGGGTGTTCTGGACCACGCGCTCCACGCCCCCGGAGACCACGGCCTTGGCTTTGTCGGTGGCGGCGTGCTTGTCGGTATGGACCCAGGAGACCTGCTCGCGGATCGAGACCAACTCGCACAGATACGGATTCAGGCCGGCGCGTTTGCAGGCTCCGCGGAAGGTGCCCTCATGCAGGTGCGGCGAGCAGGCCGCTACCACCACGCGCGTCAGGCCCAGGTCCTTGATGTCCTTCTCGATCAGCTCCTGGCCGAGGCTGGAGCACATGAATTTGTAGTCGCGCGAGACGACCACGCCGCTGTCTTCCAGACGTTGGCCGGCCCAATCGCGCACCTCGGCCACGTCCACGGTGGCGGCGATGTTGGTGCCGCAGTGGCAGACGTAAACGCCGATCTTCTCGTGGGGCGCGTCGCCGGGCAGGTGCAGGGGGATGGCTTGGCTGGTCATGGTGCTACTCCTCCTGGCCTGGCATGCGCGGCATGGGCAGGCCGCTCGGTTTGCCGCGCGGCAGCTTGGCCGGCGGCGGCACCTGGTCCACTTCGGCCGGCGGCGCCTCCACGCCGATCTTGGCCAGCGCGGCCGCGGCGCTGACGAACTCCTTGCCGAAGCCTAACGCCTTGGCGTCCAGGCCAAAGGCCAGGCCCATCAGCTGGGTGAAGAACACGGTCGGCACGTGGTAGCTGGTCTTGAAGAACTTGTTCATCTCCACCTGGTAGGCATCCAGGTTGAGCTGGCACATCGGACAGAGCGAGGCCATCAGGTCGGCCTGGTACTGGTCCGCCCCGTGGACCAGCTGCCGGATCATCTCGTAGGCCGTAGCCTCGCTGATCTGGGTCATGTGCCCGCCGCAGCAGTGGGTCTTGAGCGGGAAATCGATGACCGTGGCCCCCAAGGCCTTGATGATCTGTTCGAGTTGGTTGGGGTATTCGTGATTGTGGAAGCGCCGGTCGTAGTCCGGCCGCGGGACCTGGCAGCCGTAGTAGGCGGCCACGCGCAGGCCCTTGAGCGGCCGGACGACCTTGCTCCGGATCCGGTCCAGGCCTATGTCGTTGATCAGGACGTCCAGCAGGTGCCGTACGGTGACGCTGCCGGCCTGGTACTGCAGGCCGCCGGCGGTCAGAGCCGTGTTCACCCGGTCGGCCAGCTGCGCATCGTGGCGCATGTAATGGTCGGTCTTGGCCAAGTTGAGGTAACAGGCGCTGCAGCCGGCTACGAGGGTGCGGGTGCCGTTGGTCTGTTTCGCGGCCAGGGCCAGGTTGCGGCCCACCAGGGCGTAACTGGGCAGCAGGTGGCTGGCCGCGTACTCGGTGGCCCCGCAGCAGTTCCAGTCCGGCACTTCCTCCAGCTGGATGCCCAGCGTTTCTTGGATGGCCAGGGTCGAATCGAGGTACGGCCGGGCGCTGCGTTCCATCGAACAGCCGGGGTAGAAGATGTACTTGGGCATCAGACGGCCTCCTCCAGCTGTTTGGCGCGCGCCAGGATCCGTTGCAGTTGGTCCAGGTTCTGGATACGGCGCGGGGTCAGGTCCATGCGGCCCTTGCTGAGCAGGCCCAGCCCGAGCGGCGCCAGGCCGGGCAGGCTGAAGGGCCGGTGCCGCAGGTTGTGGCGGGTGGCCAAGCCGAACTCAAAACTGCGGCCGAAGTTCTCCACCTGGTCGGTGAAGGTCTCGGCCAGGCCGGCGGCCGGGTTCTCCTCGTACAATTTGGCCCGGATAGCCAGGTTCTTGAGCGTGTACATCAAGTCGGTGATGTGCACCTCTTGCGGACAGCGCACGGTGCAGTAATAGCACGAGACGCAGTACCAGGGCGTGTTGCTGCGCAGCACCTCGCGGCGCAGATCGGCCCGGATCAGGGCGAAGAGCGCCCGCGGCGTGTGGTCCATGTCGGCGCCCGAGGGACAGGACCCGCCGCACGTCCCGCACTGGATGCACATCTCCAGGCGTGAGTCGCCGGGGGTGGCGGCCACTACCTCCTCGAGGAAACTCCTCGGCCGAGCGGGGTCTGCGGTGTGGGTCGTCAAAGGGCACCTCCGATGATGAGCCGGGCGCGCAAGACTGACTGAATTGAAACGACCTCAAGCCAGGCTGGGGCTTGAGGTCGTCTTGGGCGTCATCGCTCTTCGCTGTGGCCGCCGGGCGCAGACATGGAACAACAATGCTGATCTCGGCTCACGCATAGGGCTGGGGAAGAGACGATCATTATGAACCTAACAACTGCTAGGTGACTATGCCTATTATCTTTACCCCGATACATTCAATTAGAGTGCGTTTTGTCACGAAGGACGACGCCAAAGGTCATACGACAAATAGTCGCAGGAGAGTCCAAATCGCGAGTTGTCGATGTGGCGGCGGGCCGGCCGGGGTCAGGATTGCTTGGCCGGGTGGTCCAAAAGATGTTCGCGGAGCCGGCGGATGGTCGCGTCGAGGGTCTTTTCGGCTTCGCTGAGGGATTGGGCGGAGGTCGGCGGCAGTTGATCTGATTCGGTGGCCGCCAGCAAGACGCTGACCGCAAAGAGGCCCTGCAGGACCTCGTCCGTCAGTTGCTGATTGGTCAGCGAGTGCTCGCGGGCGCGGGCCAGGATCTGGGCTTGAAGGTCAGCGGTCTCGCGTTCGTCCAGCCAGCGGCCCAGAATGCTGAGCGTCAGAAAGGCCAGCGCCGGGCCAATTGTGCCGTAGACGGCGACCTCGGCGACAAAGTGGGCCGAATGCCCGAAGGCCTCCTCCAGCCAGCGCGAGGGGCCCAACTCGAAGATGACCACCAACACCAGCAAGCCCAACGGGACAAGCCAGCGCATAGCGGCCACGCGCCGACGCAGGTTCGGGTCAGAAGGCGCGGGTTCCTGATTTTGGCCTGATGCGAGGACAGAACCCATAGACCATAAATTAGACCCGGGTTCTCGACTAAGACGTAATCCCTTAAGTCATTGTTTCGCGGTGACTTAAGTCACCTAAGGCGTGGTAACCACATAGGTAAAGAGCATGTCGCCGGCCGGATAATCCGACAGCCCGTCATTCACATCGCTGACAAACGTGACCCGGGTCTCCAGGGTGGTGTCCCCGGCCGGCCAGTTATAGACCACGGCCCGGTATAACCGGCAGGCCTGGTCATTATCATTGAGGCCTTCGACCATGTCGAACAACGCCAGGTCCACGCTCTCGCCGTCCACGCTGAACTCGAAGCGCATGGCGTCGAGGTTCTGGGCCAGGATGTCCGGATCGGCCGCGCACCAGCCAAACCCCCACAGCAGCGGCGTATCTGAGGTGTCGAGCTGGATGGTGTACGTGGCACGCGCGCCGCTGCGATCCAGGTCCTCCGGGGCATAGGTCTCGGCGGCGGCCTCTTCCAGGCCCGTCACCTGGTCGGCGATAGCGGCGCGCGTCTCGCGGGGCGTGCCGATGGTCGGGCCGCCGGCCGCCGGGGCGGCTGGTTCAGCCGGCGCCTCGGTGGGGGCCGGCGCCAGCGCCGGCGGTGTGGGCGGCGCGCCGCCGTTCAGCCGTTCCGGCAGGAGCGTGACGGTCTGGCAGGCTAAGCCGGCGAGCGCGGCGAGCGCCAGCCCGGCCAGGCTCAGCCGGCGGAAGGTGTTGGACATCGGGCACCTCCTCACGGGGCGTCGATCGACAGGCGGTACTCGGCGGCCTCGGTGGTCCGCCGGGTGAGCGCCATCACCATGACGGTCGCGCTTTCACCGCGCGCCAGCGAGAGCGACAGCTGGCCCTGGTTGGCCGCGTCCAGGGGGAGGTGCTCGACCGTGGTCTGCCCGCCGGCCTGGCGCACCACCTGGACCACGAAGCGCTGGGGCAGGGCGTTCTCCAGCCGCGCGAAACCATCCGCCTCCCAGCCGCCGGCATCGGCCTCGAAATCGGCCGTGTAGCCGAGCTCCGGCACGCGCACATCGTCGATCAGCCAGCCCGGCTGGTTGAGCATGGCATCCGTGACGTATTCGAAGCGCACCTGCACCACCTGCCCGGCGTACGCCGAGAGGTCCACGGCGGCCGCCTGCCAGCGGCCGGACTGGCCGGTATAGCCCCAGCCGAAGTTGGCGCCGTTCGGATTGTCGTCCGTCGTCCCCGGCGCCTGGAGGATCTTCCAGGTCTGGCCGCCGTCCAGCGAGACCT
>JAEURL010000146.1 GCA_016789165.1 Anaerolineales bacterium
CCGAGCCCGTGCAGCAGGTACAGCACCGGATAGCGCCGGCCCGGCTCGCCGTAGCACGGCGGCAGGTAGATACGCGCGTCGCTGGCGTAGCGCAGGGTGGGCGAGGGGACCGACACGGAAATGACCTCGCCCGGGGTGAGGCCGCAGCCCGGGGCGTCGGCTGGTTCACTGACCTGCGTCGGCAGCGGCTGGATGGCGGCGGTGGGCGCTTGCTCGACGGCCGGGACCGGGGTGGGCGTGGCCGTGGGCGGCAGGGTGGCGGGCGGAGCGGTGGCTTCCCCGGCGGCAAAGGCCACGGCGTTGCCGGCCCCCGCCGCCGGCGCGGCGCGCGGGCCGGCGCAGGCCGCCAGGGCCAGAGCGAGACCGAGCCAGATCAGCAGGAAACGGTTGAGCATCACAAAGAACCCGCCGGCCGAAGGATGATCCCCCGGCCGACGGGAGCGCCTGTCGGCTGAAGTGTAGGGCGGCCAACCGGATTGGTCAATCCCGGCCGCTGGATTTGGGTTATCGGGTGAATGCCGGTAGAATACCGGCCACTCTAGGAGCGGACACCGATGACGTCCTCGCGCAGCATTCTGGATCGGGAATTCGCGCGCCTGCGCGACGATATGCTGCGGCTGGGCTATCTGGTGGATGCCGCCATCGAACGGGCCCTGCAGGCGTTGCGCCAAAACGACGCCGATCTGGCGCGCCGAGTGATTGCCGACGACGCCCCCATCAACCAGCTGCGCTTCGACATCGAGGAAGCCTGTCTGCGCCTGATCGCCACCCAGCAGCCGGCGGCCGGCGATCTGCGCGCTATCATGGCCGCCGTCAGCATCGCCACCGACATCGAGCGCATGGCCGACCACGCCACCGGCATCGCCAAAACCGTGTTGCGCATGGGCTCGGCCGCGCCGCCTCAGCCGCCGGCGGACCTGGCCCCCATGGCCGCGGCCGCCCGCCGGATGTTCCGCGCCAGCCTGGACGCCTACGTGGCCCGCGACGCCGACCTGGCCCGCCGGGTGGCGGCCGAGGACGACGAGGTGGACCACCTGTACAAGGCGCTCTTCGACGACCTGATCCAGCAGATGGCCAAGGACCCGGCCCTCATCACCCCCTGCACCTACCTGCTGTGGTGCGGCCACAACCTGGAGCGCATCGGCGACCGGGTGACCAATATCGCCGAGCGCATCATCTTCATGACGACGGGCACGCTGCAGGAGCTGAATTTCTGAAGCCGCCGCCGCAACCGAAAGCCCCGCGCCAGGCGGGGCTTTTTTTTCGCTAGAACAAGCTGAGTTGCTCGGCCGGCGGCTCGGCCTCGCCGGCCGCGGCGGCCCGGCCGGCCTGGGCGATCAGGGCCGGCAGCTTTCTGAAGTCTTCGATCAGAGGCTCACGGTACTTGGGCTGATGCAGGGCGGCGGCCGGGTGGAACATGGCCACCACCAGCCGCCCGCCCACCGGGCGCGCCTGGCCGTGGATGGCCGAGATCTTGGCCTCCGGGAAGAAGCGCGCCATGGAGAACCGGCCGAGGGTGATAATGACCTTGGGGTTCAGGGCCGCGATCTGGCGCTCCAGGTAATCGGCGCAGGCCGCCAGTTCGCCTGGCTCGGGGTCGCGGTTGGCCGGCGGCCGGCACTTCACCACGTTGGTGATGAAGACCTGCTCGCGCCGCAGCCCGATCAGGCCCAGCAGCTCCTCCAGGAACTGGCCGGCCGCGCCCACGAACGGCCGGCCCTGTTGATCTTCGTGGAAGCCCGGCCCCTCCCCGATGAACATCAGCTCCGCGTTGGCCGGCCCCTCGCCGGGCACGGCGCGGGCGCGGCCGCCGTGCAGCGGGCAGCGCGCACAGGCGTGGACTTCAGCGGCGACGGCGTCGAGCACGGCCTGCGTTGACATCCCGGCCTCCTGGAGCCTCCCACCGACTGACGATGAGCGGGCCGCCTTCAGTTGAACAGGGCGCGGTTGGCCTGGATCCACTCCCACAGCCGGCGCAGGCCTTCGGCCGGCGCCACCTGCGGCTCCCAGCCCAGGGCGGCTTTGGCTTTGCGGATATCGCTCAGATATACGCGCTGGTCGCCGGGGCGCCAATCACCGTAGGCCACGCTCAACGGCCGGCCGGCCAGCGCCTCCAGCAGCGGGCGCGTCTCGGTCCAGATGGAGAGGCTGCGCTCCGGGCCGCCGCCAAGATTGTAAACCTGGCCGGCCGCGCGGTCGATGTGCTGGACAGCCAGCTCGAAGGCGCGCGCCAAGTCGTCGACGTACAGCAGGTCGCGCACCTGCCGGCCGTCGCCGTAGATGGTGAGCGGCTTGCCCAGCGCGGCGCAGATGGCGAAGTAGGCCAGCCAGCCCTGGTCCTCCACGCCGAACTGGCGCGGGCCGTAGATGGCGCTCTGGCGAAAGACCACGGTCGGCAGGCCGTAGATGCGGTGGTAGTCGCGCACGTACTGGTCGCCGGCGCCCTTGCTGCAGCCATACGGCGAGTGAAAATCCAGGGGCCAAGTCTCGGGCACCCCCAGCGGCAGGTCGGCGAAGGTGTAGCGGCCGTCGCGCTCGACGATCTGCGCGGCCTCCATCCCGCCGTAGACCTTGTTGGTGGAGGTGTAAATGAAGATCGGCTGGGTGCCGGCGGCGCGGGCGGCCTCCAGGGTGTTGAAGGTGCCCAGGGCGTTGGCTTCGAAGTCCGCGCGCGGGTCGTTGACCGAGGTGGTGACGGCCACCTGGCCGGCCAAGTGGAAGATGGCCTGCTGGCCGCGGGCGGCGGCGGCGATGGCGGCCGCGTCGCGCACGTCGCCGCGGATCACGGCCGGCGCCGGCGCGCTGGCCTGCAGCCAGGCCAGGTTGGCCTCCGCGCCGCGGCGCGAGAAGTTGTCGAAGATGGTGACGGCGTGGCCCAAACGCGTGAAATGCGCGGCCAGGTTGCAGCCGATAAAGCCGGCGCCGCCGGTGATCAGGATCCGCATAGCTGCCTTTCTAATCAGTTACAGGTGGGTCGTCATCAACAGCGCATCCTCGCCGTCGCGATAGTAGCGCGGGCGCCGGCCCACTTCTTCAAAGCCATATTTGCGGTACAGGTGCTGGGCGGTCAGGTTGCGCACGCGCACTTCCAAGGTGGCGGTGAGGGCCTGGTGGGCGCGGGCGTGGGCCAGCAGGGCCACCAGCAGCTGCTCGCCGATGCCGTGCCCGCGCCATTCCGGGTGGACGGCCAGGGTGTTGATGTGGGCCTCGTCCACCACCAGCCACAGGCCGGCGTAGCCCACCACCTGGCGCGGCATCGGCCGGCGCGGCGCCAGCCGCTCCCACCAGCGCCGGGCGGTGGGGCCGGCGGCCCGCGCCGCGGCCACGATAAAGTAGGCGTGCTGGTTCTCCAGCAGTTCAAACCGATAGGACTGCTCGCTCCACGGCTGCGGAAAGGACAGCCGGTCGATCTGCAGCACCTGGGGGATGTCGTCCAGGGTCATCGGCGCGATGGCGATGGCGGCGCCCCGTTCGCCGGCGGCGCCGGGGACCAGCGGGGAGGTCCTCATGCGGCCGGCCCATCCGGCGGGGTGTAGGCGAAGGGGGCGCCGGCGTAGAGCGGGGCCAGGCGCAGCACGTCATCGGCCTGGCCGTGCGCGCGGCGCTCCCAGGCGATCTCGGCCAGATAGCCGGCGCGGCGCAACGCCTGCGCGGGCGCCTCAAACAGCGCGCGTCCGGAAGACCGCCAGGCCCGCAGCAGCTCCGGCGGGGCGGCCTCCCACTCGCCGCACACCAGGATCGGCCCGTGCAGCTCGTCGGTCAGGGCCGCCCACTCCACCCCGCGCGGCGGGCCGTCGGCCGCCCATTCGCGGCCGTCCCAGGCATAGGCGGCGGCCACCGCACGGCCGCGGCCGGCCTGGAGCAGGGCCAGGGCGCGGTCGACGCGGCGCAGGCCGGCCTCCGGGCGCAACGGCCGCAGGATGATCTCGAAGGTCGGCACGCCGTAGAGCGCCAGGTTGTGGGCCAGCGCCAAGCCCTTGGCGAAGCCCAGGCCGATGCGCAGGGCCGTGTACGAGCCGGGGCCGAGGGCCACCGCCACGCCCGTCAACGCGCCGGGCGCCACCTCCGCCCGCCGCAGCATCAGGGCCGCCTGCGGCGCCAGCTCCACGCTGTGGGTCTGGCCCACGCGCCAGGTGTGCTCGGCCAGCAGCCGGCGGCCGTCGTGCAGGGCGAGCGAGATCTGGCGGGTGGCGGTGTCGAGGGCGAGGATCATGGGAGACGCCGGGCCAAGGGTGGACGTTTCGTGATTAATACACGTTCACCCGGCAGTTGGCGCACTTTCTTAACCGAAGGCCGCGTGGCGGAATTCCTTGAGCAGGGCTTCGTAGCGCCCGCCCAGCGCTTCCAGGCGGAAGCCGCGCTTCTCGGCGTCCACCCAGCGCAGGCGGACGTTGAGGCACTCGGCCGGCAGCACCTCCAGGACGTGCTCCGGCCATTCGATCAGCATCACGCCGCCGCCGTCCAGCAGGTCTTCAAAGCCGAGCGCCAGCGCCTCCGCGCCCGAGCTCAGCCGGTAACAATCCAGGTGCCACAGCCGCAGGCCGTCCGCCCGGCGGTATTCGTTGACCAGCACAAAGGTGGGGCTGGTGACCGGCTCCAGCACGCCCCACCCGCGGCCGACACCGGCCGCAAACGTAGTC